>CANCBY010000214.1 GCA_947374445.1 Pseudobdellovibrionaceae bacterium | reverse complement strand
CTCGAGCTTGAGTTTTGCCCCCAAGGCACTCTCGCTGAGAGAATCCGCGCTGGCGGCGCTGGTATCCCAGGGTTTTACACTCCCACTGGAGTTGGCACCCTGGTGGCTGAGGGCAAAGAGATCAAAAACTTTGAGGGCCGCGACTATGTACTTGAGCGTGGCATCAAGGGCGACTTTGCTTTTGTCAAAGCCTGGAAAGGCGACAAGTTTGGCAATCTTATCTTCCGCAAGACCTCACGAAACTTTAACCCGATGGCAGCGACCGCTGGCAAAATCACCGTGGCTGAAGTTGAAGAGTTGGTCGAGGTTGGAGAATTAGACCCAGATCAAGTTCACACTCCAGGCATCTACGTGCAAAGAATTTTCAAGGGCACTAACTACCAAAAACGCATCGAGCAAAGAACAGTTTCTCAATAAACCAGTCTCTCAATAAACATCGACAAAAAAATCGACGAGGAAACTATGCCGTTAACAAAAGAGCAAATCGCAAAACGTATCGCCCAAGAGGTTCAACCCGGCTTTTGCGTTAACCTTGGCATCGGCATTCCAACATTGGTTGCAAACTATATCCCTGAGAGCATGAACGTGATGTTTCAGTCTGAAAACGGATTGCTCGGCATGGGGCCTTTTCCCACCGAGGCTCAAGTCGATGCGGATCTAATCAATGCCGGCAAACAAACCGTAACTGCTGTTAAGGGTGCTAGCTTTTTTTCGTCGGCGGATTCTTTTGCCATGATCCGCGGAGGCCACGTGGACCTCACAATTCTGGGCGCGATGGAAGTCGATGAGTCTGGCGACATCGCCAACTGGATGGTGCCTGGCAAACTTATCAAAGGCATGGGCGGAGCTATGGACTTGGTGGCCGGCGCTCAGCGCGTGATCGTGGCCATGCAACACACAGATAAATCAGGTGCTAGCAAGCTGCGCAAGGCCTGCACTCTTCCTCTGACTGGCAAAAAATGTATTCACAAGATCGTCTCTGATTTTGGCGTGATTGATATTCAAAATGGCGAATTTATCTTGCGAGAATATGCCCCAGATCTGACCCCTGAAAAAGTAATCGCTGCAACTGAAGGCAAAATGCGTTTGGCTCCCGACTGTAAACCCATGAGTCTGTAACCAGACCGAAGTCCTGAAGACTCCTGCTTGCTCTTAGACATCTGAAACTCTGTGCCGTAAACTACTGGCAATGGCAGGCCCCAACAAAATCCTTAAAGACCACTACCTCTTTCGCGAGGGCGATCCGCCTGACGCCATGTATGTTATTAAAAGTGGCAAGTTTGCTGTCGTAAAATCAAAATCCAATTCCGAAATTATTTTGGCTGAAATTGGCCCTGGAGCCATGGTTGGAGAGATGGCTTTTTTTGACAACAAGCCAAGATCAGCCTCTGTCAAAGCGCTGAAGGACTCCGAAGTTGTGGTCCTCCCTTACAAGGCACTGCATGCTCAGTTTGCAAGTTTTCCAGAATGGTGCAAAGCCATTATGAGAACCGTCAACGATCACTTGCGAAACGCCAATCAAAGACTGAAACAACTCGAGACCGCCTCCACTGAAGACACAGAAATGTTCCCGGCGCACACGATTACAAAGCTGATGTCGATTTTAAATTTTGTCGGCGCCCGCTACGGAAAACAGAGCGAAGAAGGCCTGACCGTGCCCGGATTTACTCTGCGCAATTATACGATTCAGATCTTTCAAGAGCCCACTCACAAGATGCAAAAACTTATGAATGCTTTGATGGACCTTAAACTCATGAGCATTGAAGACATCGGCGAGGGCAAACAGAAGATCGTCATTTTTAAACCTGACCTGATGTTTGCTTTTGTTGAGTGGTATAACGAGTGGCTCTTCAAAAAAGAAGAGGATCGAATCACCATCAAAGAAGATGAGCTAAAAATACTCAACGGCGTTGTTCATTTTGCGAAAAAGCTTCAAAAAAACAACAAAGGCCAGGTTAAAATCAATCTGACCGAGCTCCAAAATGAATCCATGAAAGAACTCGGTTTTCTGATTAAAATCGACGACTTAAATGGCCTCATTGAAAAAGGCATCATGACCGAAAAAATGATGGAAGAAGCCGGTATCTTCAGTTTACTTCAAGTCGAAGATATCGAGAAATGGTGTCCTTACTGGGGCATTATTTACTCCCTCAAAAAAGTCACCCGCTCCAGCTAATACATTACATTCAATTTTTTTTCTTTGCCAGGTGGTTCCATTGTGGTACTCGAACTGCAGTTTTTGGCTGGGTTTTTGACTTAGCTTACTTGGCTAAGCTCTTATCTTGGCTTACTGCATCGGGGGATGTTATGAAAAATTTACTCGCACTTTTTAGTCTTGTGGCGCTTTTGCCATTGTTTCCGACTCAAATTACACACCTCAAAGCCTCTACCTACACTGAGCCTTGCGGCATGTTCCCACCGAATAACTTGCGCTTTCCTGTGGATCCTAAAAAGGGACAAATGAGCATTGGAGTGTTCAATGCCGTTTTGCGCAAAATCAATTCGTTGATTCCTCAAATGCCAGAGATGGTCTCTAACTCTCGAGTTAAAATCATGCCTATGTGGGACAACAACGAAGTCAATGCCTACGCAACCATCATCCAAGCTGAAAACAATCCCGGAGTTGTGACTCAACAAAGAGTTATTGCAATGTTTGGCGGCCTAGCTCGACATCCAATGATGACAGTGGATGGTTTTGCCTTGGTAGCTTGTCATGAGCTCGGACATCATTTTGGTGGCTACCCAGCAAAACAAGACAGCTTTGCTTCTGCAGAAGGGCAAGCTGATTACTACGGAACATCTAAATGCTTGCGTGTTGTCTTTGCTGGCGAAAACAACGTTCAGCTCATGAGCCGCAGAGCTGTTGATATGAGCGCTCGACTTCAATGCAACCATGCATTCCCAAACAGTGCTGAAGATGCCGCTATCTGCATGCGCAGTGCAATGGCAGGTTACGCTCTTGGCACGACTTTAGGATCTCTTGGAAACACTGTTGAGATTGTTAAGTTCAACACTCCTGAAAAAGAAGTCGTGACTGCTACCAACACAAGCTACCCATCAACTCAGTGCCGACTTGATACGTACTTCCGCGGATCACTTTGCCCTGAGCCGACGAATCAACCCATGAGCTTCACAGACGCTAACAAAGGCGCTTGCAGACAAAATAGCGTTCTTGATTTTGGTGCTCGCCCCGTTTGCTGGTTTAAAAACTAGATTCTACCAACTGGCAACGCAGCGGAAGCTCGTTGTCAGTGATGCGCTGAATAGACTCACCACCCAAAGTAAATATATAAAGAGTATTGGTCTTAGCACCTTCTGAAATGGGTTGCCCCTTGGTCATAACGACTTTGTCGCCTGTTTTTGCTAAGCCATACTGGATCAGTAATCGCTCCACCTGCGAAACAACATCTTCTAATGTTTGATAAGGATTGATCGGGAGACACTGAATTCCCCACACCAATTCAAGTCGATTCAAAGTCGATAAATTATCTGTCACAGCGATGATTCTTGATTTGGGCCTGTAGCCCGAAATCATATTTGCAGTGCGACCTGAAGTCGTCAAACAAACAATCACCTTGGCATCCAGTTTTAACGCCGACAACGCCGCCGATGCACCAATGGCGCCAGCCACACTGAGAAACTCATTCTCAAGCGAAATTTTGTAGTAGTTTTCTTGGTTTTTCTCTACATCTTTGATGATGTCATGCATGGTTCGGATCGCTCGAAACGGATACTTACCACTTGCGCTCTCTGCCGAAAGCATCACGGCATCTGTTCCATCCAAAACTGCATTTGCAACGTCAGTGATCTCTGCCCTTGTTGGACGCGGATTTTCGATCATACTCTCGAGCATTTGCGTGGCCGTGATCACTGGTTTATTGAGCTCGTTGCAAATACGGATGATTTGCTTTTGCACGGCTGGCAATCTTGTTTGTCCAATCTCAACAGCCAAGTCGCCTCTGGCCACCATCACAGCATCGCTCAAACGCACGATCTCTTCGAGATTTTCAATGGCCTCAATCATTTCGATTTTTGCACAGATGCGAATTGATGGATTTCTTGCTTCGATGATCTCACGCAACTGACGGATGTCTTTTGGATGCCTTACAAAACTAAGCGCAATATAATCCACACTGTTGTTGAGGCCAAATTCGAGGTCCTCTAAATCTTTTGGAGTCATACACTCAACAGCGAGCGTTGTTCCAGGGACATTCATCCCTTTGCGATCCTTGAGAGTGCCACCATAAATAACCTCAGCATCAATCTCATCGCCTCTAACTTGCAAAACCTTAAGCTCCAAAAGGCCGTCATCTAATAAAATTCTTACTCCTGGAGAAACGCTCTTTGCCAACTCTGGAAAATCGCTCGGAATCAAACCCTCACGACCCTGAACAGACTTCATGGTGATGATCACCTTTTCAGCTTC
>CANCBY010000213.1 GCA_947374445.1 Pseudobdellovibrionaceae bacterium | reverse complement strand
TCGTATTTCATTAACACAAATTGTGTTGAAAGCAGTTGAAAGCGCTGATTGGTAAATGTGTATTGATCTAATTCTTTGCAGGCCGCACACCATTCAGCATTAAAGTCGACGATCACGGGTTTGTTCTGTGCCTTGGCTTCGCTCATTGCTGCTTCAGAGTAGTTTTGCCAGTTCATGGCTTTGATGTCGTAGCCAGGATTTTCTTTGATCCAATTTGTTTGCAGTTTATTGCGAAGATCAAAAGCTCCTAGAGAGATAAAGCTTAAACCTAAGACGGCAGCGATGACTACACTTAAAAGCTTGAAACTTGAGATCTGAATTTTTCTATTCTCGTGATTAAAGCTTGTTCGTATCAGAACGACCGCGCCGACAAGAAAGCCAAGACCCAAAGCGCTGTCCCAGGCTCTTGATGGAAGTAGCAGGCTTAAGAAGTAGTAACAAACGCCGATCATCAAAATTCCAAAAATATTTTTGATCCCATCAAGCCAAGGCCCTGATTTTGGTAAGAGCTTTGTGAGCTGCGAAAACGCACCCAGCACTAAAAAAATCTGACCCATGCCAACGGCATAGGTGAACATTAAAAAGAATCCGAGAACGAGGTTTTGTGATTTTGCTATATAAGTTAGGATGCCTACGAGAACGGGTCCAACGCAGGGGCTGGCGACAACTCCGGAGATAATGCCGCTAAAAAAAGCTCCAGAATATCCGGTGAGATCATCTGAAGTTGAAAAACGATTTTGAATGAAGGCAGGCGCCTGAAGTTCATACAGACCAAACATGCTCAGCGCCATTGCAAAAAATACGAGACACATCACCGAGAGAACAATCGGATGCGACATAAAGCTGCCAAAGAGCGCGCCGGTGCTTGCGGCAACGACTCCCATGACCGAGTAGGTGACAGCGATGCCTAAAACATAGAGATTGCTCACCATAAAGTTTTGCCATCGAGAGCGGGTGTGGGCATTGCGACCTAAAACCGACAGCGTGATGGGAATCATCGGAAATATGCACGGCGTGAAGCTGGTAAGAACTCCAGCAATAAAGACAAAAATAAATGTCCAAATGAGGCCGCGAGCAAATACTTCAGAGAGCTCAAGTTTAAAGAGCGATTTGCTCTCACCATCGGTAGTGATAATTTTTTGCTCTGAAGTTTGGGGACTCAAAGCAAACGGAGTCTTGAGGTTTAGAGTTTGTGGAAAGAGGCAAAACTTTTCTGTGCAAACTTGATATGTCAGTTCAATCAGCATTTCTTTAGCGTCGGCAGAAATATCTTTTGGCACTTCGAATGGGACAAGAACTTCGCCCGATTTAATAACTCCTTTGCGAATTTTTTTACTGGCCTTGTCAAAAAACTCTATCAACGGAGAGACGTGTAGAGCCGAAGTTTTAAAATCAGTAGGGGATAAGATCTTAACTTTGAACTGATCTTCGTAGGCTTTGTAACCCTCAGGCAGATGGATGTTGATTTTGATTTCTGAACCTTGTCCAGGACTCAGGTTGTAATGCCGTAGTTGCGCTTGAGCGATCAGCTTAACACTTTGGTCTGGTGGAGCCACAGGACCTGCGCTGCTGATAAGACTCGACAAAAGAATTGAAAGCCCGACGATGATCTTGCGAATTTGTAGTGCGCTCGAGAAAAGTGAAGTCATTTCAATGATATTATCAGATTTGACTCAATCTTGTGAAGCATTTCGCCGATGACTGAGCATCAAATCTGTAACAAGAGGTCCAACATGGGATTTGTCGGAATTTTAGTCGTCTTCGGTATGGTGTTCGGGGGGTATCTTATCCATGGTGGTAAGATGGGCATCATCTTCCACTCAGCGCCAACAGAGTTGATGATCATTCTAGGAGCTGCTTTGGGTGGTTACATCATTGGAAATCCAATGAAGACCATTAAGGCAGGTATAAAGCTTGCCTTGCACTCAATGACAGCCAAGGGGCCGCAAAAAGCAGAATACCTTGATTTATTACAGATGCTATTTTCACTGTTTCAAATGTTTCGTAAAGATGGACCACAAGCTGTCGAAAAACATATTGAGAGTCCAGAAAAGTCAGAGATTTTTTCAGCGTATCAATCATTTATGAAGAATCATCATGCTGTTCACTTTTTGTGCGACACCATGAAGATCACTTTGTCCGCAGATTTATCTCCGTACGATGTGGATGATCTATTAGACGGTGATATTAAAGCGATTCACTCAGAAGAACATTTAGCTCAGCATGCGGTTCAGCAGGTAGCAGATGGTGTTCCGGGTCTCGGGATCGTTGCCGCCGTTCTTGGTATCGTTATCACGATGGGTAAACTGAACGAAGGAACAGAGGCGATCGGTGCCTCGGTTGCCGGCGCCCTTGTGGGAACGATGTTAGGAGTTTTCTTTGCCTATGGATTGATTGGTCCTATCGCTTTGAAAATGAGTGCTGATATCGAAGCCGAAGGTCGTTATTTGTCGGTAATTAAAGCTGCGATGATTGCGCTTCAGCGGGGAGCTCCGCCACTTGTTTGTGTGGAGTTTGCGCGAAGAACGATTCAACCAGAAGAGCGTCCTTCTTTTGAAGAGATGGATAAAGCAACTAAATCTGCTAAAAAAGCGGCATAACATAATAGGGAAGTTGAAGGAAAATTTAAGTGGCAGCAGAGAAAAAGGGTCAAACCATAGTCATCAAAAAAATCTACGTCACGGCCGGTGGTCATGGTGGTGGATGGAAAGTGGCACTTGCGGATTTCATGACCGCATTGATGTGCTTTTTCCTTGTGATGTGGCTTTTGGCTCAATCTGCTGAAACAAAAAAAGCGGTCTCTGACTACTTTTCAACACCTTCAATCATTGAATATAATTTTCAAAACTTTGGTGCTGAGATCACACTTGAAAAATTATTTTTGGATCTGATCAATGAGCCACTCAAAGCTTTTCAGCAGTTTATGGAGCCGATCGATAAGACTCCAAACATGCTCGATATGGGCTCAGAAAAAGTCGTAATGGCTTACTTGGCAGACAGTCTTAAAGAAATGGCTCACAATGTGAAGGTTCATCCGGATGGGATGGAGTTCTTTTTGCTTGATACTGATTTTTTCGAGCCGGGCACTGCTACTCCGACTCCGCAGTTTGTGCAAAATATGGAAAAAGTTAAATCAATCACTACGGGTCTTGAAGACGGAAAATTGGTTCTAACTTCTTTTATATTCAACCAATCTGTGGCTGGCAGTCAGCCAGATCTTGCTCGCAAGGTGGCTTCAGAAAGATTAGATTTGATCAAAACTAAAATTGAATCTTCGCTAGAGCATTCTTCTATCGAGGTGACTGGCAAAGTTGCTGTCGAAGATAAAAAAGACTGGGTCGAGGGGCAAGCTAAGCGTCCAAACGGACTCATTTATGTTCGCATTTTACAAAAAGATGTGAAGTCCAATGGGCAGAAGCCTCGTAAGATTGAAACGCTATTTGGAACTGCGAGCACAGATATGTCTGTTTATGACAATTTTGTGAAGCAAGTCTCCACTGCGAAAAAGAAAAAAGCGCTCGAAAAAAATGGTTTAGAGTAATCTAAAACCGAGCATTGAGGCCAAAGAGAAATGTCAAATCTCCGCGGCCGCTGAATTGAGAGCTGCTCGAGTTGTAAGTGTTAACCAACTCATAAAGCACATCCGCAAATTTATAACCAATGCTTACTCGTGTATCAAAATAGCTGCTATAGCCAGAAACTGCCGTCTGAGTGTAGCCTAACTGTGGCGTAAAAATAAATCCTCTGGCCCATTGAAATTCTTTTTTGAAAGCAAACCAGTTGGCGCTGCCTGATTTGAGGCCCTCAAAATTATCATCCATCTGAAAAAGCACATGGTAATTGAAGGAACTAAAATCAAGACCAAGAATAGATCCGTTATGTTGGTCTGATTGAAAATAACGGTTTAAATCATATCGAAGGACCAAGTTTGTGTTGGAGGTAAAATCCACCTTCACATCAAAATAAATGCGCAAATTTAAATTTTCTGTTGCCGAAGGAAATTTAACGCTACTGCCCCAGAGGCCCAAGCGAGCCTGGGGGCCCATTTGATATCCAAGGTCAGCTTGTAGTGCCGGGGCTTTATCTGATTGTGTGACGCCTTTATCCACATAGTTAGTCACAATTGAAGCTTCGCCATAGAGTTTGTTGCTCTTGTCAGATTTGCTGTCGGACCGTTGCTGGGCTTGAGCAAATCCTGCGCTCAATGCCGAGCACAACAAAAAGAGGGTTATTGGGGCGAGGATTAGATTCAATTTCGAGAAGAACTTGCTGGTGAGTTGCATGCTGTTTATGATACTGAGTTTTATGGAAAATTCAAAGCCCTGGACCGAATATACTTTTGTTGCTTTTGATCTTGAGACCAGTGGTGCTTATCCTTTGGGATCAGAGATTGTTGAATTTGGTGCGGTCAAATGGCGCGGCGGCCAAGAGATCGAAACTTACCAAACGCTTTTGCGCCCGAG
>CANCBY010000212.1 GCA_947374445.1 Pseudobdellovibrionaceae bacterium | reverse complement strand
ATGATATTGGCCCGTTGATCGCATCAATGTTGTCAGAGGACGCTCGTTGGGTGAATGCTCAGCGTATTGAGGCTTCTGGCGGGATGTTCTCTTAGCGATTTAGAATGCACTTAGATTAGTTAGCTTCCGAGATCCCAGTCGGGATCTCGCTCAAATTCTGCAAATGGATTGAATTGCGTCTTTAGGTGCATTTGTTCTCGGTTGTATTGTTGAATTGCGTCGACTGCATCAAAGCCGTATCGCAATGCTCCTACATAGGTTGCGACTTTTTCTCCGGTGGTGAATTGTTTTCGTTTGTCTTCGGCATAGTTGCAGAAACTTAAACTATTTTTGCCACTCCCGCGAAGATTGGCGCAGGTTTGGTAATCAGACCAAGTAAAGGTTGAAGAAATTCTTGTGAGTTGTCGTGGCTTTTGCAGTTCGCCGTTAGCGTTGAGAATTGCTTTTCGAATAGCACGGGCCGCGATGACCTTAAGGACTCGGTCGTCGGCTTGGACTCGAATAGAGTTTTCGAGCAAATTTCCATCGGGATTAATATCGAATGTGAAGTGCACTTTACCAAAGTGGCCATACTCGGAAAGATAAGATGGGTTTACAATGGCTTTATCTATTTGGTGCCAAAGTGATTGAACATAGCGAATTTCTGGCATTTCTAGTCCACCATAGGGATCAAAGGTAACATCCGATGAGTTGTCTTTTGTTCCGGTGGAGTCACCATTGGGTTCTGATTGTTGCTTCGTTAGAAAGGTTTGGTTGATCGCATTTTTAGTCGAGAGACCAAGATCAAGTTTGGTGGCTGGGATATTTTCTGCCTTTAAAGTTTTTTGCAGCGACTCTTGTTGAGTATGACTTTTTATATGTTTTATTTTTGCCGTTTCGATGAAACTGACCTCGGCTAGAGTATTTTCAATTTTTATTTCTTGCGGCGACAAAAAATTCCACAGAAAAAGTCCGTGCAAAAGCAGCGAAAGAATAAAAAAACGGCGTGAAGACATGAGAACTTCTAACGTATTTAGAGGGGGCCGTCAAAACTAGCGCCTCACCGCGTTCAAAGTTTGAACCAACAGGTGGGGCGTGCGCCAGGGTCTTCATGTTTAAAGCAGGCACCCTTTTTTGGTTCTAGCGGACTAAATGCGATGTGTGGATCTGCTTGGCAGACCGCGCCTGCGACATAGGTGTCGAGCCGGCATTGGGCTTCAGGATGACTTTCAAAGGTTTCAGTGACAACAGAAGTGTCTTTTTTTGAAAAACTGAAGGCCTCGGGCTTTTTACCTTCGATGCTTCCTAATACTTGAGCCAACGAAAGCCCAGCTAGAGAACTGCGAGCGCAGTAGGTGTTTGCTTCGGTGCCAGCACCAAAACTCTTTGTGCAGGATTGTGTCACTTCTTTGGGAATTTGATTTTGATTAGTCCATTGCCAGTTTTGGTTCGTTTTTGGCGAGAGCGCGGCGTAGATCAAACGGCTGCATTTGGCTGTCGCAAAATAGTCGGACTGCCCTTCGGTCGCCATTTCGTCTGTGTTATCTGAGTTGCGAGGGTATCCGCCCAAATGATGGCCTATTTCGTGGCATATCGCTAACATCAAGCCTTCTTGAGTTGTGTAGGGGTGGCGAGCTAGGCCTCCATCAACTTCGACAAATCTTTGATTTGTCGGTAACGGTCGATCGCCTGAAGGGCCAAGAAGATAGCATGGCAGACCCACAGAGGCACAGGCATTGACATTGTCATCTGTCCAGCGGTCAACGACGTTAAAGTTTCCGAGTCCTAGCGAGGCAAATATTGGTTTGTAGACCGATTCAGTGGCGCTCAAAATTTTTTTAAAATTTGAATAGGTTATTTGCTTTGAGTTGGCCTTGACCGGAAACCGCAAATTATTGGCCGGAAAAAAACTACAGAATCTTCCTATATTTCTATTGATTTGGACATTTGATGGTTCTTGGGCCAAAGAAATGAAGGAAATAGAAGCCGTAAGTAATAAAAGTGCGGAAGATTTCATTTTCACTTTGCCTTTTCGTTTGCATTATTAAATGTACGAGTGGATTAAGGCAAGAATAGACGAAGTGGCAATGCAATTAAATTTATGGATGGCATTAAATTAAAGAATCATATTAAATTATGGGAGTTCAACTGTTTTAACAGGTCAAGAGCTTAGCAATTAAGTATTTTGTTTTTCTTTTGTATGTTTGCAAATTGTCGGATTTTTTGAATTAAAACGTCAGTTAAAATTGAGGGCATATGAAAATGAATTTAAAGCACCAACTTTTTGGGATTCCCAATTGTGACACGGTCAAAAAAGCTAGAACCTTTTTAGAGAAAAACAAAGTGGACTATGATTTTATAGATTTTAAAAAGCGTCCTCCGACAGAAGCCGAAATTAAGCGATGGATGTCTTTTATGAAGACCTGGCCTGTTAATACTAAAGGCCCTACTTATCGAAAGATTCGTGAGAAATTCGAGTCGGCAAGCGACAGTCAAAAAATGAAAATGCTGATTGAGAATAGCTCGGCCATTAAGCGCCCTGTTTTGGAATATGAAAGGGCGGTGAAGGCTGTTGGCTTTGACCCTCATTTTTACGGTGAGCTAAAAGTTAAATGATTTGTCGGAATGGATAGATCAATGGATGAAGAATATTTTGAGGGGACATTGGTACTGGAAAAGTTGGGCGAAGTCGGTAAAGTTCAAGAGTTTTTTGATGCCATTGATTCAGATGATTTTGGTCGAGCGAAATCTTTAATGAAGCAAGCTGGGGTTGATTCAGAAACTATTGCTATGGTTTTGAAGGAGTGGCGAGACTCTTAAACTTATCAAAAAGTACGAATAAGAGCCCGCTGCCACTATCAGTCGTCAGATTTAGAATCTCACCATCATGGCTAAATTGATTCGGTCTTCGTTCTTAACAAGGTCTGGAGTGTAGTTTCCAGTTGTAGCTCCGTTATTAAGTCCTGTACTTGATGTTACTCCGCCAGGTCCTGCAAAATAAGGAGTATCTGCCTGACGATGATTGAACTCGGTTCGGAAAGTCACGAACTGATCAGGCATATAGTCCCAACCTACAGTGTAGTCCCAAGCATGAAAAGAATCTCCTGGATTTTGTGAGAAAGAATTTGCTCCAGAGTTGGTGGCGCTTGTTCCACCACTAGCACCAGTTGTCGAAGTTTGAATTGGTGGGATCAGAACCAAATAGCGTCCAGGGTTGTTGATGAAGCCTCCGCCCATTGTGAGTGCGTGGTGATCGTGATTGAACCACAATCGATTGTAAGCCATGGCACTCACAAAGTATTGGCTTGGATTGGTGCCGTCGCCACCCGTGCAGCGAACTCCACCGCCACTTTCGCAGCCAAGATCTGCGGTCAGTGAAAAGGCCGCTTTGCTTAGAGTGCTTGCCGGTCTGTCGAGATATTTGTATTGCACGCTGTTGTCGCTGTGATAGCGAACGCGAGCCGCATTGCCGAGAGTGTCTTGGCCGGTGTAGCCGTTGAAGACCCATGAAAGATCTCCGCTCGGTCGGTATAAAACTTGATAGCCAACTCCGGGAGAGTCATTGAACATTCCGTAGGACTGCCAACCATTGATAAGCCAAAGCTCTAACTTTAGTTTGTCGGTCGGAAAAATCTGAAGTCTTGCTCCGTTGAAAAACCAAGGAGTGTTGGCCGATGTGTACGAAGCTTGGTAGGCCCAATTCTCGACGTTGTAGTAACTAAAGAGACCAATGTACGACATGAACAAACCTACATCGAGATTAATTCCATTCCATTGATTCCAGTGATAGCCAGCGTAGGCTTCAGAGACATAGCGATAGGCGCTGTTGAGATCCCATTGGCCTCGCGCGGGGCTTGCATCGTTTCTCGGTGTCATGGTTGAGTAGAGACCAAACTGAGTCATGATGCGACCGCGAGCATGGTCTGCGTGAAAGTCTCCGCCGATGCCGAGTTGTTGAACTTGGAATTCGTTGGTTCTTCCGGCAGCAGTTGAACCTACCAGCGTGTGATCTTTGGGAGAATTGAAGTCATTGATGTAGTTCACGTCAGCCATAAATTGCCCAGTGAAATACTTTGTATCGAGCACTGAAGTTTTTTGGCGGCTATTTCCATTCAGCCAAGTGAAGTCGGCAAAAGCAAATGGTTCTGCTGCGGGCGGAGTTGATGGTGCTGCTTTTGCTTCTTGCGCAGCTAGGGCTTCGTCGGCAGCTTTTACCTCGGCTTCGGTTGCGACTTCGGCGTGGGTCTGCAGAGTTATAAGACCAATAGCCAGTCCAAGTGCTACTGTTTTAATATTTTTTTTCATTATTCTCATTGTGAGTCAGTCCTTTCAGGTTTTTTCGATTTGGCGTTTAGCCAGAGTACGTAAGCTGCACTTGGTCGCGTAAAAAAGCTGTAAAGAATCCCGTCTTTACAGCTTTTTTACGCGCGCCCTTCTACATTGAAAGTGAAAGAAGTGATGAAAAACTTGGAGGATTCATGGAATTCATTGTTGCTGG
>CANCBY010000211.1 GCA_947374445.1 Pseudobdellovibrionaceae bacterium | reverse complement strand
ATGGATTCAATTTGGAGTCCTCGCGAAAAAGCGGCTGTCGAATCAATGCTGGGCTTGCTCGTAACAGGATCTCCGAAACGTGTAAGAGAAAAATTAGACGCATTTATTCAAGTGACTGGGGCTGATGAGTTGATTATAACTTCTGATCCTTACGACTCGGCTGATCGCTTGCGGTCATTTGAACTCATTGCTGAGGCAAAGCGCCAAAAATAGAAATACAAATTTTTTAGTGGCTTTATGAGCTTTGTAATTTCTTGCCGTGCGGGAATAGATCCACTATTTTTAGATAGTCGCATATTTTTGTTAAAGGAGATTGTCATGGCAAAAGCATACATCAGCATCTGGTCAAATCGTAGCGCTGCTGCAATGGTGAAGTTTTATAAGTCTACTTTTAAAGGCACTAAAGTCGGAAAATTTTCATACTGGGGAACAAATCCCATGGGTGTTAAAGAGGGTTCGGTGCTCACGGCACATATCACAATTTTGGGGCAAAAGATTATGCTTCTAAACGGCTTTGTCGAGATGCCATTCAACGAATCTATTTCACTCGTTGTGCCTTGTAAAACTCAGGGAGAGATCGCACTTATTGGAAAAAATTGATCGCTGGTGGCGGTAAGCCCGTGCAGTGTGGTTGGTTGGTCGATAAGTTTGGTGTCCGCTGGCAGATAGTGCCTGCGGATTTTGATAAATGGAATACCACCAAGAACAAAGCAAAAAAACAAGCTATGACCTTAGAGATGTGGAAGATGAAAAAACTCGACATCAAAAAGCTTAAAGCTGCTTTTGACAACGCTTAAGCAGCCGGAGAATTTACAATATATGTCTTCCGTCGAAGTTCACGACGGGAACTTTATCTAGTTCAACATTTTCTAAGCACCGAGCATTGACTGCCACTGCGGGGCCATCGGGAGTATTCGCACGACCAAAAGGAGCGCAGCCGCAAGATGGGCAAAAGAAAAAGTGAATGTTCTTTTTGCCCCATTGATAGTCGCTGAGTCCGTCGGGATCAGTAAGAAGCTTGAATTTTGATTCGGGCCCAAATGCTAAAAGATGTCCACGGCGCTGGCAGATGGAACAATTGCAGGACATGACTTCTTTTAAATCAGTTTCAAATTCAAGGCGAACTTTTTGGCAATGGCAACTTCCGGTGTATTTCATTAAAATTTACTCCTCAACGAACGATTTTAAATTTTGCAGAGTTTGGTCCCACTGCATAGAAATAATATCTAAGTACTCTTGCAAAGACTTGAGTGGCTTCGGGTCCAGAAGATAGAGGCTCTCTCGCCCTTCTTTAACTTTTGAAACGAGCCCAGCGCCCTCAAGTACGGTTAAATGTTTTGTGACTGCTTGACGAGTTATTTTGCTTCCCTCTGAGAGCGCAGAGATCGAATGAGTTTCGCCATCGATCAGTTTTGCGACCAAAGACAATCGGGTGGGATCGCCCAAGGCCGCAAAAATATGCGCTTGCTGTTTTGTGGCCTTCAGGGCGACAGCGCTATTTCTCGGCAAGAAATTTCTCGATGTTTTGAAGCTGAGCTTCCCATCCACCGGTGTGCATTTTAAATGCTTCGGCACGACGGCTTGCAGTGATTTTGTTAAATCCGGACTCTTTCACTTTCAGAAGAGTTCCGCCTTTGGCTTCTTCTAAAAAGAATTCAACAAGTGTCGGTTCTTCTTTGCTGTAGTCAAATTTTTGGTCCATCGGAAATGGGATCCACGCGTAGGAGAAGTAGTTTTGTGGTTTGATGTCTTTAATATGAAAGACCATTTCCATCTCAAAACCCTTTGTTTTGTTTTTTCCTTTGGTCGTTTTTCCGACGACAAAGTCTGAATGTAAATCAACCTTGAACCATTGGCCGAATTGCTTGGCGTCAGTGAGTGCACCCCAAACTTTGGATATCGGGGCCTTGATTGTTATCTGTTTTTCGATTGTATTTTCCATTAGCAACCTCCAGGTTGCATAATACATCGACCTTGTTAAAGCGCAACCATTTTGTTGCTAATCGACCTGTTTTGAGAACATGACCTAAGTCTGCTTTGGCACTAAAAACTGAGAGAAATGCGAATTACAGACCTAAAATTGAGATAAATAGAAATTTTATACTTATTTTTGATAAAAAGTATATTTTTGAACCTAAATTTGATATAATAAATGAAATATGAAACCTAAAAATGATCATTTGGACCTATTGCCTCCACTCATCTTTCCGGGAAAAACCGCGAAAGAGCGGAAGCATATTGCCGCCCTAAAAGAGCAGGGGAGAATTCGGTCGATTGGTCCGAGGTTGTACACGTCGGTACCTGAAGACAAATTAGAATCTGTCGTTCGCAGTTCGTGGGCTGTCATTGTATCTAAGCTTTTTCCGGCGGCATTAATTTCTCACATAACAGCTCTCACATATCAGCCAACAAAAAGTGGCGAGATTTATTTAACGGCTTCAACTAATCGCAACCTCAAGCTACCGGGATTAACTATTCGACTTATGAGGGGCCCGGCGCCAATTGCGAGTGATGCAGAGTTCATGGGTATGAAGGCCTCCAGTTTTGAACGAGCTTTGCTTGAGAATCTGGCTGCAGCGAAGGGAACTCTAGTTGGAAGAGTCATGCCGCAAGAGGGGATCGAATCTCGTCTAGAAGATATTCTTAGGAACAAAGATGAAGAGAGCCTAAATAGTGTTCGAGATAAAGCAAAAGAAATATCGAAATGGCTCAACATGGATCTCGAATTCAAAAGGCTTGATAGGATTATCGGTGCCTTATTGGGGACTAAGCCGAAAGAGAGCCTAATAGGCGAACATGCTATCGCAAGATCACAAGGGTCTGCATTTGATCCAAAATGTTTTAATCGCCTTGAAGTTCTCTTCGCACATTTGCGACATTTGCCCTTGAAAGAAATTAAAGAGAAAAATAAATCACCAGAACATTTTAATCATAAAGCTTTCTTTGAGGCGTACTTCTCAAATTATATTGAAGGAACTATTTTTGAGATTAATGAAGCTGAGGGAATTGTTTTTGACAATAGATTTCCTTCGGCAAGGCCCATAGATGCGCATGATATTTTGAGCACATATAGAATCGTCTCTGATCCAAATGAGATGCGTAGACTTCCTAAAAGCCCAGAAGATCTAGAGGAAATTCTTAAGTATAGACATAAGTTTTTATTTGAAGAACGGCCTGATATTTTGCCGGGCGAATTTAAGACAAAAAATAATCAGGCTGGTTCTACTATTTTTGTTCATCCTGACTATGTAAAAGGAACTTTGCAAAAAGGGTTTGAGCTCTATCAAAGTCTGCCAGCAGGTCTTGCGCGTGCCGTATTTGTGCAGTTTTTTATTTCAGATGTTCATCCTTTTAACGATGGGAATGGTCGTATCTCGCGGATCATGATGAATGCAGAGCTTTATGCCCAGGGCCTTGCGACGATCATTGTTCCAAATGTCTATCGAAGTGATTATTTATTGAACTTAAAAGCTTTGAGTAGAAGATCTGATCCTGAAAACTATGCACGCATGCTTTTGATCGCCCACGAATTTTCTGCTTTAGATTTTTCAGATTATCCTGGCATAAAATCTACTATTGAGTCGAAA
Source organism: Pseudobdellovibrionaceae bacterium (assembly GCA_947374445.1). Classification (GTDB taxonomy): domain Bacteria; phylum Bdellovibrionota; class Bdellovibrionia; order Bdellovibrionales; family Bdellovibrionaceae; genus CANCBY01. Next base: position 897 of record CANCBY010000211.1, on the reverse strand, counting down.
AATTGGTTCAGAGAATCGGATGAGGCTAAGATTATTCGTTAGATCTTGGCGCTTCAGTTTTTTTTGCCATTGGTTTCTTCGCGAGTTTTCACACGTACTCGTTCCGGCCCATCTCTTTGTACCAAGAGAACACTCGGATCAGTCCGCGCCTAAAGAGGTCCAATCCAGAAAATCCTGCTAATAAAAATAAGGTTAAGTTTTCGCTGCTAAAATGTTCCATTTGAGCCTCTCCCTTCTGAAAAATGTTTTTGAATATTAACGAAATCCGCCGGAACCTTGAATGCGTTCGCCAGTCACCCAGCCCGCATCATCTGAAGCTAAGAAGACAGCAATTTTTGCGATATCTTGCGGCTGACCAATGCGGCCGAGTGGAGTTTGCGAAACAATATGTGTTTCCATATCGCTACCGATCATGCCGAGTGCTTGAGCTCCTTCGGTGTTAACGCCGCCGGGGGCGATGTTATTTACGCGGATTTTTCGTCCTGCGAGTTCGCGTGCTAAACCAATTGTCATGGTATCGACGGCGCCTTTTGTTGCGGCATAAATGGCTGTGCCGGGCATGGGGCTTGTACTTACAACGGAGCTAATGTTGATGATGCTTCCGCCTTCAGAGGAAAAATATTTTAAGGATTCGCGCGCGGTGAGGAGCGATCCTAGGACGTTTGTATTAAATTGACGGTGAAATTCTTCTTCGGTGGCATCTTCGAGCGATGTGAATTTAAAAATGCCGGCGTTGTTTACCAAAACATCTAATTTTCCGAAAGCTTTTTTAGCTTCTTCAAAAATTCTTTTGACGTCATCGGCTTTGGCAACGCTTCCTTGCACGGCGATGGCTTTGCCGTCTTTGGCGATAATTTCTTTTACGACTTTATCGGCGTCTTCTTTGCTTGAAGAGTA
>CANCBY010000210.1 GCA_947374445.1 Pseudobdellovibrionaceae bacterium | reverse complement strand
GCGAGAGCGTGAAGAGCGAACAAATGTTTTATACGAAGTGCTGCAAGACATCGCGCGCGCCACCGAAAAATCAGACTTTTTAGAGAAGGTGACCCAAAGAATGGGTGCTCTTTTGGGGGCTCAGTGCGGAGTTGTCTTAAAATCAAATGCAAACTCGGGGAGCGGAGCTGGTAGCAATTTACAATTTACGGATAAGACTGCCGAAGAACGGTCCTATTCTATGGATTTGAACGAAAAGGACAGGGCCGTTGCTCAGTGGTGTTATGACAATAAAAAATCCGCAGGGTGGTCGACAGACACCTTGAACCAAGCATCATCTTTGTTTGTGCCACTCAAAGGAAGCTCTGAGACCGTGGGAGTTTTTGTGTTTCGGCCAAATAAAAAATCACGAAAGCTCGATCTTGAAAAAGAAAGTCTTCTGCTTTCAGTTGTGACGCAACTGGGAGTTTCAGTAGAAAAGCATTTTTTAACCAAGCGTCTTTCAGAGGCCCAGCGCTTGAAGGATTCTGAGGAGCTGCATCAAACTTTACTCAACTCGATTTCGCACGAAATGAGAACCCCACTGACCGCCATTCTTGGTGCGGCTTCGGCTCTTGAAAATGACGAGCTCGTTGGTGCAAATCAATATGTGCGCGAGATAGCAAGCGGTTTGCAGGGAGCTGGTGATCGTCTTAATCGGGTGGTTGAGAATCTTTTAGACATGAGCCGTTTAAATTCGGGAGTGTTTCAGCTCAAACTTGAATGGCATGATTTTAATGATCTGCTAAGTGTTGTTGTTAAGAAGCTCGAAAAGTCTTTAGCAAAGCACAAAGTTTCGATTAATTTTTTAGAAAAAGTTCATCTCGTCAGAATGGATTACCGTCTGATGGAACATGCGATCTCAAATTTGATTTTGAATGCTGCCATGTACTCTCCAGAAAACACCGAGATTGCGATTTTTCAAAAAAGTACAACGTCTTATTTCATCATCGAGATCCAAGATCAGGGTGGGGGTATCCCAGTAGAGTCTATGGATAAAATTTTTGACAAATTTTATCGTGTCCCAGGCAGTCCAACGGGCGGAACAGGTTTGGGGCTCTCGATTGTAAAAAGTATTGTTGAGCTTCACAAGGGAACCATCGGAGTGCGAAATGTGGAACCTCATGGAGCTTGCTTTGTGATTCAGCTCGGTAATGAAACCCAGCCAAAGTTACCCGAAGAGCCTGTATGACAAATCAAGACGTGCGAATTCTTCTGATCGATGATGAGCCGACTATTCGAAACATCGTGAGGATGAGTTTGCTGGCTGAAGGCTATAAAGTCAGCGAAGCCATTGATGGCAAATCTGGAATTGCAAAAGTGGCTGAATTTCATCCTAATTTGGTTTTGCTGGACTTAGGATTGCCCGATGCCAGAGGGATTGATGTTCTAAAAGAATTGCGCCAGTGGACCAGGGTTCCGATTATAATTTTGACGGTGGCTGACGATGAACAAGTAAAAGTTCAGCTGCTGGATGCGGGAGCCGATGACTATCTGACAAAACCATTTGGGACTAAAGAATTATTGGCACGAGTTCGGGTGGCACTTCGGAATATTGGATTGATAGAGGCCACTCCGATTTTTGTTTCGGAGGATTTAGTTGTAGATCTATCTTTAAAAAAGGTCACAGTGGCCGGCCATCAGATCAAACTGACTACCACTGAATACGAAGTGATATCTCGGCTTGCAAGAGATCATGGCAAAGTGGTGTCACAAGCTCAGTTGATGAAGCAAATCTGGGGGAGCTTAGCAGCTGAGCAAACTCACTATTTGCGCATCTATGTAAATCAGCTACGCAAAAAAATTGAAAAAAATCCTTCAGAACCAAAGCATATTTTGACTGAGCCGGGTGTCGGCTATCGCCTCGTTTGAGAGCGATATCGGTCAATAAACCTGAAAAATAATTTCTCTTTTAGCATTCATTTTATTTAGCAGATGCCGAATAGTCTGGGAGCTCGACTTAAGTTTGTTTCATTTTGAGATATCTAAGTTTTTCAAAACTGTCAGATCTCTCGACATGTCGACAGGCTCGTCGACGGCTGCGATTTTAGAGCGCACTCTGAGTTGGCCTGTCTTGCATTGATAATAGGGGTCAGGGCTTTAAACCGTGAGGGGATAGGTATTAAAATGAGACTGTTTCAGATCAAAGTTTTGCGAAGTCGAAAAGTATTGCAGCCGCTTTCGCTGGTCTCTCTTATTTTGTTTTTACTGAGCTTTCAGAACTGCTCGCAAATTACGGGTTTTGAATCGGTTTCACAAAATATTTCGCTCTCAAGCCTTGCTTCCCAAAGCAAGTTCACTTGCGATCCAAATGCTAAGCCAACAGTGAGCGCAATCTCTCGTCTTACCAGGACGCAATTTTTAAATACTTTGCGGGACACCATGGCTTTGGGTTTAACCACGAGCGATCAAGCCAACCTGACTGCGTTTTTTCAACGTTCTGATGTTGTCACGGCGATGTCTGCATTTCCGACAGAGGGCTCACCAGGCAAAGGCAATTCGATGGTTTACGACACTGCCGACCAGCGTTTATCTAGTGCATTCATTCGCGCACAGATGGACCTCACCTTGCTTGCAGCTCAATGGATTATTGGAGATTCAACAAGACTTACTAATTTTGTAAATAAGTTTTCCGGCGCTACTTGTACGGGGCAGTCAATCGCTAATACGGGTGTCAGTAAAGCTTGTTATGATGGATTTATCAACGGTTTTGGTCTTGCTGTATTGCGAAGGCCCGTAGTCACAGCAAACAGCGCCACCGATGCGAGCACTTCAACAATAGCTGCAATGAATGACCTAGCATTTTATGAGAAAGTATATTCTGACGCCAGTCAAGGCGGCTTTGACTCTTTAATAACTGCAATGTTGATGTCTCCGGATTCACTTTTTATGGTTGCTGCTAAGGGAGAGATTGCAAGTGACAATTCTGTTGGGCTTTCAAGCTATGAGTTAGCAAGTAAGCTTAGTTATTATTTTACAGATAGTCCTCCTGACAGCGCTTTGCTGGCAGCGGCTGCAGATCAATTCAGCAAGGCAGGCAATACAATTTCGGATCAAGTTGATCGCTTGTTTGCAAGCTCGCGCGCGCGTTCACGCATGAATAACTTTTACACTCAGTGGATCCGACCTTCGGCAATTCCATCTTTAATAACAACCTCAGATTCACCATCTACAGATCTCGTTGCTTTAAGAACTAACGCCATTCAAGAAATGGTTGATCTGAGTGAATATTATACTTTCGGCAAGGCCGATGGAAAGTTATCGGACTTAGCTACTAGTGATATCTCTTTTGCAAAAACAACTGATCTTGCATCTATTTATGGTGTAAATGCCTGGACGGGTAAAAAATCCGATGGCAGCTATGACGAAAACGCATTGGTTCATTTCGACAGCTCAGCTCCAAGAGCCGGGCTTTTTACAAGAGCCGGTTATGCATTTTCGGGAGCTCGTGATGACAATTTGATTATACGTGGATCGCGCATTCGTAAAGATTATCTGTGTTACGACTTTTCACCTCCAGCGAATTTTACTCTTACAGCTGTTGCTACTGATGGTCCGCCCACCGTGAGAAATCTCGTCGCTGCAAATACGGGCGGTGGTAGCTGTGCTGCTTGCCATAAACCTTTGATCAATCCTTTGGGTTTTGCTCTTGAAAATTACGACTCTTTCGGCAGGTACCGCCGCCAGGAATCTATTTTTGATTCTTCTGGCAAGGTTGTGCAAAGTGTTCCAGTTGATGCTCACTCTATTCCTATGATTAGCATGACCGACACCCGCGCAGTTGATGATGGCGTTGGTTTTAGCGCTCTGCTTGGAAGTGCGCCTGAGTTTACTAGCTGTTTTGTGCGCCATTATTTTAGGTACTCACAAGCGCGCGCAGAGAGCTTAACGACCGATGGTTGTGCTCTTCAAGATATGGCGAATAATTTAGTTCAACCAACGGGTGGTGGTCTAAAGAATATGATCAAAGCCACGGCTAAATCGAGTTTCTTTCAAAGACGGCAGATCAATCCCTAAGGACGTAGCATGAAGTATAACAGGATGACACGAAGGCATTTTCTGGATGGTGTGGGCAAAAGTGCTTTGGCCCTTCCTTTTATGCCGTCGTTGATGAGCACGGCTGAGGCGCAAGCGCTTCCAAATGCTAAGTGCATGGTTATTTTTTGGACCGGCCATGGGGGCATTGCTACGCAAAACATGTATCCCATCGAAACCAATCCCGCCATTTCAAGTCAGCTTTCAACACAGTCTCTTTACTCGGCTCAAGGCCACAACGCTCGCTATGGAAATCTCCTGAATATGAAGACAACCAGAGGATCTAATCTCCCGTACATTGGCACAATGTTAGGGGCTGATATTCCTGATCCTTTGGGCGTGAAAACATCGGCAGATAGTTATGGTATGAGCAGAGCAGGTGCTGATTTTGATAACGGTCAGGCTCGGGTCACTCCGATCATGGGGAGTTTTGTGAGCGA
>CANCBY010000209.1 GCA_947374445.1 Pseudobdellovibrionaceae bacterium | reverse complement strand
GTATTGGAATTACCTTCCCATGCAGAAGCTGCGCCGATGCCGTCTTCTGGTCCGGTGTATGTCATTTTTAATGTTGGATCTCCTTCGGTAAAAGGATTCCACTCTTGCATCCGTCGCGGGCTGTTGACATACGGAAAGATAGCCTCTGCAGGAGCTTCAATTAATACCGACCTCGAGATCGGTAAAGCTTTCGGTGCAGCGACAAAGGCATAAATCACCAAGACGGCCACTAAAATAACAAAGCCAATAGATATCTTTAAAATCATTTAAATCCCTTTCTTGAATCTTTGGCCCTTAATTTAACATACTATATAGTATGTTGTCATCAATTTTAAAAGCTGGTATTGTATTGAAATGAAGTCCAAAGCCCCTCAGTTCAAAACCCGTAACTTACAGCAGTCCCGCCGCGAAATCTTGAATGCGGCCTTTGGCGAAGTATTTTCTAAAGGGTTTCAGGGCGTAAGTATTGACGACATTCTAAAAAAGACCACCCTTACGAAAGGCGCTTTTTATCATCAGTTCCCCACCAAGCTTGATCTGGGATACGCATTGGTCGATGAAGTGATTAAGCCCATGATTATCGACCGCTGGATTGCTCCCCTTGAAAAATACGAAAATCCTCTCGATGGAATATTAGTGCAAATGAAAACTCTGATTGGTGGCTGCGAACCAGCGCATTTAAGGCTTGGCTGCCCTCTTAATAATTTGGTGCAAGAAATGTCGCCCATTGATAAAGGCTTTCATAAGCGCCTGCAGATCGCGCTCAATCTATGGATTGATGAAATGGACAAGCATCTCAAGCGAGCTAAAAAATCTGGCTTTTTAAAGGCCGACGTCAAAACCAAGCAAGTCGCGCACTTTATCGTCATGTCACACGAGGGATTTTACGGAATGCTGAAGGGCCTTGATGATCCGAAAATTTTCACTGCACTCTATGAATCGATGAAGCGGTATTTTACGACTATTGAGAGTTGAGCGCAGGTCGCTCAGTTGCTTCTTTAGGTAACAGTTTGGCACCCCAAAAAGTAACCTCAGCTTCAATTATTCGGCCTCATTTAATTGAACAACAATCTAAACATAAACCTTTAAATCGAAACATATTTAATGTATATGTTTCGATTATGGAAATATTTGAATTGCGTTACTTCCTAGCCGTAGCCAAGAATGAAAACGTGCATCGAGCCTCTGAAGAATTAAATGTATCTCCAGGCTCACTTAGCAAAGCGATCTCCCGCCTAGAAGACGAACTCGGCATTTCTCTTTTCTACAAACAAGGTCGCAATATTCGGCTCACGCCCGAGGGGCTAGCCCTTAAGAAGCGAGCAGCCCAAATCGTACAACTCGAAGAAGATGCAAAAATTGAATTGGGTGGCCAAAAAGGAACTCTGAATGTGGTCATTAGCGCTGAAGAAATTCTGCACACCCATTTTGGAGTTCATCTTTCTGAAGGTATCCACAAGTCATTTGCCCACTCAAGATTTCAATTTTTAACTCGCACTGAAGCCAAAGTTATACAGCAAATAGAAGATGGCGAAGCTCACTTTGGAGTCCTCACAGGCGAAGTCCCACAGGGTCTTAAGTCAAAAAATTTATCCAAGGTTGAATTCAGAGTCTGTGCCTCCCCGAAGCATCCTCTTTTTAAAAAATTCACACAGACTGCAAAGATTCCAGTCGAAGAAGTTTTAAAATTTTCATTTGTCTCCCCTGATTCTGCCATGCTCGGCAAAATTACTACCTCCGCTTCATTGGATGGGTGGCGAGACGACAAATTTCCTAGAAAAATTCGCTACCGAGCGAATGGCCTTAAAATTATGGAAAAGCTTATTCAGCGCGGACTCGCCCTCGCCTATCTGCCAGATTACTACGTGAAAGAACTCGATCTTATTTCCCTGAATATCACTGGCTGCCCTTACAGTTGCCAGCAAACCGTTAAATTGATTTGCAAAGCCCCCGATGCATTAGGCTGGATGAGCAAAATTTGGGACAATATCTAAGTTAATTTTATAAGCGAAGCCTTGAGAATTTCTTGAATCATCTCACTGACCGCAGCTTTAATTACCGTGGGCTGCGGCTCTATATTTGGCGTTCGAGACAGTTTAATAATCTTCTCAAAGCTTCCTGGAAACTGCGTTAGCAATGTCGGTAAGTTGGCTGGAATTTCATTTTTTGAAATTTTTAAAAGCAATTCATCTAAAACAGCGATGTGGTTTTTAGAACTATAACTTGGAGGCTGTGCAAGATCGTCCAGTACAACCCCTATCGTGTATGGCAAGATAAGAGCCGATATACTTGGCCTAGAGGCTGACATGAAATACGAACGAATCGCCTGATAGACTCTTTCTGCATTTACTGTTAAAAGCGGCCAATGACCTTTATCAAGTCCTGCAATGTGGGCCACTAAATCATGAGTTCCCATAAGCGCAATTTTTCCCTGACGGATGAGATTTGAAAACTTCAGAGCATCATTATTTTCGATCTCCCAAAAATTTGTTTGATAGTAGCCTTTTGAAGGATCAAACCCACCAAAGATTGAATTTGCTCCCCACGACTTTACAAGAACTAATTCAATGCCTTCACTCTGTGCGATTTTGTTAATAATTTCTGGAAAAATATAAAGCGATTGAAGTGTTCCATCTTCATTTTTAGAAATTTCGGGATGTACAACGTCGTACAATCCTTTTGTTCTTAATTCTAAGCGCTGACAGTCAGTAGAAAATACCCGCAATCCAAAGAGTCCATTCCACTCAATCAATTCTGCTTTCAATGATTCTAAGCGAACAGGCTTCGCGGTTTCGAAATCAAAAATAAAGCGAGCCAACTCATCATTGACTGTGCCGATCTCTCGAAAAATGCCGTAGCTTGCAACTCTCGAAGCTAGCTTAATATCAGCATCAAAAGATGTGACTTCAGCAAGGTTTTCAAACCGTCTTCGGAGGAGAGCAACCTCCTCCCAAGTAAATCGAATGATTTTCGGCTCCACTTTATTAGGCTTCAAATAGTTTGTAGATATTTTGAATATGAAAGCTGATTGCTTTGCTTTCTAACTCCACTGGGCTGGCATCGAAATTACGAGCTTTGCAAGCCATTGGAACTTTAAGCCAAGTGCTTTCAATCGACTTGAGCGAAGCAAGATTTAGCTTTTCAACTTTTTGATCTGCTGTTGCTACGTGAGATACTTGGCTTGCCAGCAATGGGCTGCCTACTGCTAAAAGATTCATGGCTCCGATTAGAACACCAGCGCTAGTGTTTTCGATCATAACTGTCTCCTTGATAACCCCCGCATAATTGCGGTGAGGAGAACTTGCCACGTTCATCTTGAATTAAAAAGAAACGATATCGAAACAAATGTTTCTAATAGCGAAACATAAGTAAGACCATGCCACAGCTCCTTCTCCGCCGCTACAATCTCTGGTACCTATATTTGAGCTGATATCTGATCCTGCTGAAAGCAATCCCTCATCCAAGTCTTCTTTGGATGTGCTAGCACTGCTTTGCAAATGATTGAGGTCGTGCTTCAGCGTAAATGCTCGAAAATTAGGATTTCATGCCGACAAAAAGGCAGGAGTTTTGGACGAGCTACATTTTTAACGAACGTGTTACCAAGAAGTGTGGGAAATATTTGTCCTCAATATTTCCATTGCCCCACTTGTCTTCGTAAAGTCCAGCTATCAAAAAACCCACATCAGTTTGACCACCGATTTGGTCTTCAATTGAATGACCAAATTCCAGGGGCTCGTTTCTGTCGAGATAACCTTGGCGCTCGTCACTTGTCAGAGTCGTTAAATCACTATAGGGAACACTGTATTTAAGTTGCATGACCCCCTGGGCGCTCAGCTTAGAGTCAAAACAGTACGTAATAGGATTATTGAAGCCACTAAGGAGATATCCTCCTTTTCGCAAAGCACGATAAGCTTCTCGCCATATAGGCTTCACGTCAGGGACAAAGCAATTAGAGGGTGGATTTACAATAATATCAAAAGACTCATCAGAGAAATCACTCAGATCTCTCATGTCACCGTGGACTGTCTTAATCTGGAGGCCCTCACGTTGTGCGACGAGCTCGTCCTTTTTAAGCTGTTCTTTAGACGCATCAAGAACCACAACTTTAGCACCTGCCGCAGCTAAGATCGGTCCTTGTTGCCCACCTCCGCCTGCGAGGCAAAGTATATCTTTTCCCTTTAAGTTAACTAACCAACTAGTAGGAACAGGCCTGCTTGGCGAAAGAATGATTCTTACGTGCCCAGTTCTAGCTTCGGCAATGGCTTCTGGCGAAACCGGAATAGACCAAGCACTACCTTTTGCAACTTCACTATCCCATGCGCCGCTGTTGTATTTAAAAATATCCATAGATAAATTCCCCTGAGATTTTCTACCAGTACGAGCCCGAATTATTAAGCTGTGTATAGAATCCTTAAAGCGATTTAAAGCTTGTCCTTAGCCAGCTTTCCTGATCACACAGAAAGAAACGACCCCCTACCCTAACGCCAGCTCCGCCTTCGCAATCTGCGCGAGCACAGCACTCGGGGCGGT
>CANCBY010000208.1 GCA_947374445.1 Pseudobdellovibrionaceae bacterium | reverse complement strand
TACATTTCTTTATTTGTAAAAAATAATGAAGCACATAATGCTTCAAGTAAAAAACATTATTCAGATAGGAATTTGGAGCCTTTACCTTTTGTTTTACCGTATACTGTTCTAGCAATTTCGTGAAGTTATAAAACTCTTTCTCCCAAGCTAATCTCTTTTGAATTCTTGATCGCGCAAGTTCGTCGGCTGCACACAACAATTTCAGGCATTCATTAGCTTCAATCTCTGATTTGATGTCTTTGCCGAACCTGTTTCGAATTTCTTCGCGTGTCATTCTCTTTCGGTCTGCACTCACAAACGAATAGTAAACATCGCCATTTTTGTTAGTTCTCTTCTCCTTGCGCATACGAACACCCGATCCGCTGAGAGTTCTCTCAGCTTAAGCTAAATGGTGTTCCCTCGCACCCGAAGTACGGAAATGCGCTCCCCAAAAAACCAACTTAAGATATTGTTTTTATTAACTATTAACCGGGTGCAAAAATGGCGGGGTGGACGGGACTCGAACCCGCGGCCTTCCGCGTGACAGGCGGACGTTATAACCAACTTAACTACCACCCCGCATGGTGGTGTTTTTATAGAAGGAATGTTATACTGAGACACGTTTTGGGAATCAACCCGTTTTTAAAGGAACCACTATGAAAATGACTCATTCTTTGATTTTATCTGCTGTTTTGTCTGTTTTTTCAGCAATTGCCCTGGCCGACACTGGTCACTTTGCGGTTTCGGGCATGCATTGCGGAGCTTGCGCCAAATCTGTGGCGGCAAAAGTCTGCAAAATCGAAGGTGTTGAAAAATGCGACGTCAAAGTCGGCTCTGTCGATTTGACAACAAAAGCTGGCTTTTCGATTGATGCTAAAAAAGTCGAAGAACTCGTAACTGCCGCTGGTGACGAATACAAAGTGACTAAATCAGAAGTGATGAAGTCTTCAAGTGCTGGCGCTCAGCCGACTAAGACTGAAGTAAAGAATCCTGAACAGAAAAAGTAGGGGACAACTATCGACTTAAGTTGAAATGATCTACTAATTAGCCGTGACAGCTTTAAGTTTTTTTCATTTCTAAAACTTGTGAGCACCAGTTGATTACCGTTGTTGCTGCTAAGACTGCAGCTTCAATCTCTTGGGCTATTAAGGGAAGCGAGCCCTCTTCATAGCGGCGTACTGAAGCATAGGGGTTCAATTCAATAAGGCTAAATCCGCCGGGAGGCATTTTGTCGTCAGGCAGCAAGCTGATCAGGGAGCCCAAATCGTGAATCAACGGAAAAGGAATCTGAAGATGCACTAGGCTTGCTTTGATGGATTTTTCAACCGCCTGCTGACACATGTAAACAATATTTTCTTTGCGGCCCAAATTACTGCTATTTAGAGCCAGAGCCGATTCAAAATCACCTTTGGCAATTCGGAAAAGTTCCTGGGCATAATGTTTTTCAAAGAGTCTTTTTTGATTCGTCAATCCGCAATTCCTTGCCATAATGAAAGGCCTCAAAACAAACGCCGCCAACAGTCTTTCGTATTTCAAAATCAGATTCGTTTTTAATTATAAAATCTATCGGAAGCGCGCTCCAGCGCCGTGAGTAAACCAGTTTTTGCATCTCTCTTAAGTCTGCGTCATCTTCAAAAATTAGCAATAAATCGAGATCGGAATCAGAGTTAAATTTATCGGTTGCACCAGAGCCAAACAAGTAAGCTCTTGAAATAGGAACACACGAAAGCATCTGCTTAAGAATTGAATTAGCTTCGTCCAGCGGGTTAAAACTAACATTTTTGTCTTTTCCGAGCTTTAGAAGACCCATGCTGTTAAACCTAGCATGTTTTTAAATCTGGAGCCAACTCAAAACTACAGCTCCGTTGTCAGCTCACCCGTCATCAGATCCAGCACTCCGTCGATCATCGAGGCCGAAACATCGGCCTTGAGATCTTCGAAATCCCACAGATTCTGATCGAGCATTTGCGACGGGCGGATATTGCTCATAGCTTTGAGCATCGAATTGCCAAGATGTGGGATGTCCTTTTCGAGATCGCGGAGCAAGCGCTTGATTTTTTTGCGCTTCATCCCCTCTTGCGAACCACACAGATTGCACGGCACCACCGGAAAATCCCAAATTTTTGCGAGCTCGATCAAATCATTCTCAGCCACATAACTCAGTGGCCTCACCAAAATATTGCGACCATCGTCGCTCTTGAGCTTTGGCGGCATCGAGGCCATGCGTCCGGTGTAAAACAGGTTCAACAATAGCGTCTCGGCCAGGTCATCGCGGTGATGACCCAAAGCCATCTTGGTAAAGCCTTCGGCCTCGGCATGGTTGTACAAGATCCCACGGCGAAGGCGAGAGCACAACGAGCAGTAGGTGCCTGTGGTGATCTTTTCTTTGACGATGGAATAAGTGTCGCGCTCAAGAATCGTGAGCTTCACGCCCAAGGACTGCACCCAATCCTGATAAGCGGTGGCATCAAAGCCCGGTTGTTTTTGATCAAGCATCACAGCTTCAAGTGAAAAATTATACGGAGCTTTTTTTTGTATCTCGTTGAGCAACGCTAGCAAAATCGAAGAGTCTTTGCCGCCGGAGACACAGACCATCACTTTGTCGCCCTCTTCAAACATCTTGTACTCAGAAATGGCTTGCACCATCTGTTTACGGATACTGACGGCCAAAGAGTGTTCGAGATGGGTGTGCGTGAGGTTCATGCCCCATCGCTTACCAGATTTTTAAGCTAAGGCAATGACTTTGAACTCGACCGCGATCGGAGTCGGAAGAGCCGTGATCTCGATGGTCGTTCGGGTGGCCTGGATGGGCTTAAAATGCTTGGCGTAGACCTCATTGTAGATTTTAAAATCGCGTTTCATATCGGTGAGAAAAACTTGCACATCGACAATCTTTTCAAAAGAGCTGCCGGAGTCCTCTAGGATCATCCGCACGTTCTCGATCACTGACTCCACTTGAGTGCGAATGTCGTAAGAGAGCACATTCCCCATCGCATCCATATGAACGCCGGGGATATCTTTGCTCCCCGCCTTGCGCGGACCCACACCTGACAAGAACAACAACTCACCCACACGCCGAGCATGCGGATAAGCACCCACCGGCTCGGGCGCACGACGAGAGTGGATCGTTGCGGTTGCAACGGAAGACTTGCTAGAACTCTTTTTTGTGGGCTTTGATTTTTTTGCAACTTTGCTTTTTACGGCTTTGCGCTTGAGAGTAGGTTTCTGCCCCGATTTTTTTGCCGATTTTTTTTTTGCCACAGTTTTCTCCTGCTTACTTCGATCTTAATAATGGAAGCATTAAAACTGTGTTTTGCTCAGCTGACAATCTTTTAGCGAAAAGCGATGAAAAGCCACAAACAGAACTGCCACTAAAGCCACTGTTAGTCCGCCGACTATCAGCAAAAATTGACTGAGACCACCTGGTGCGGCCATCACTCCGCCTAAGAACATCGCAACGACCGCATTGACAGCGCGGTCAACGATGGACTCCACCGACATCAATGTGGCTCGGTACGAAGAATCCAGAATTGCATCATTAAAAAGTTGTTTTTGAATCGGATAGGCCAAGCCGCAAGCAAGACCGACCAAACACATCAAGACGATGACCATCACACTGCCTGCTACGGGCATCAAAAGCAAAGTAGCCCCTAAGATCAAAGTCATTGCGAAGACGGCGTTGCGGTCATTCATCCATCTTCTGAGTGCGTGCGGGTAACCTGATCCCAATGCCTCAAAGACCGTCATTGCGGCCATGACCATCCCGTGCACCGGAAGCTCTATCCCCTGCAGCGAGAGAATGGGCTGAAACAAATTGACCTGAATGATCCGCCCCAAAACAAAAATCGCAACACCCTGAAAGATCAAAAAAATCAAATAAGGCGCGCCCCACAGACTTCGAAGCGCAGCCTTTAAGCGCAGTAAAACTTGTGGGAGTGTTACTGATAGCGGTATTCTTTTGCTGGACGAATTTTCGCTTTGCTGCCCTGGCGAAACAGGCATCATCGTCGCGAAGACCAAGGCTGCGATCGCCGCAAAGAGCGTGAGCCAATAAGGTGAAGTCACATGCCAGGTCATCAGAAACCCAACTCCCGACCAGGCAATCACTTTGAGGACCAAACCATAGGCTCGCGAACGCCCTTCGAGCAATTTAAACTGCCCGCTCTCGCCATTCACTTTGAGATGCTCGTACAAATAAGCGCTTGAAGCCCCAGAGATTAGCGAGCGCGAAAGCGCAACGCCCAAAAAGTGCAACAAAAAGCCCGCGTATGTTGGCAAAAAAATCGGAAAAAGCTGAGAGAACACCAAAACAAGAGATCCCACCCGCAGGCACCGCCTGTAGCCCCACACATCTGCCACAAGGCCTGTTGGAATTTCTAAAAAACAAAAAGCGAGATAGTAGAATGTCTGGATCGAAAAAATTTCGCCATCGTTCAGACCAAAATGTTTTTGGTATTCATAAAAAATAGGGAGCCATACTAACAAAGGAAAAAACAACTGAAATCCAAAATACAATTGAACTACTCTTTTGGATTTCAGCTCACTCATTTGCT
>CANCBY010000207.1 GCA_947374445.1 Pseudobdellovibrionaceae bacterium | reverse complement strand
TCCTCAGGTTTTAACCAAGAATTGATCCAGACATGACCACACTCTAGCTTTTGTGCCGCACGCAAAGCCTTGTCCTCAGGTCCCAAAATCAGATTTGTCATTCCAAGATAGCCAGTGTTGGCCCACTTGATGGACTCATGTAGGTACTTTACAGTCGAAATCAAGACAACAGGACCTACAAGCTCGTCCTGCTGCTTTGCCGAGCAGTGAGATAAATCCAAAAATACAGCTGGTGAAATCGAAAGAGATTTACCACCTTCTTTTTTTATTTCTTGAATCTGCTGCTCAAATTTTTCTAACTGAGGCGCCAAAGATAGATTTATTTGTCTCTTTCCAATCTGATTTAACAAATCTTCGATAAATTTTTTGCTGACGCTTTCAGTGACGAAAATTTTATTCGTATTCCAAGGAAGATTCCCACCACCAGCAATACAAGACTCAACCAAGATCTCAAGCTGATGTTGATCCCAGTCTTCGCCGATCATTATGGCTGAATTATTTCCACCAGTTGAAAACTGTATCTTTTTATGAATCAAGCCGGGCATTTTTAAAATAGCTTCGGCCGTGACATATCTTCCAGCGAAACTCACAGCACGTACAGCTGGATGAGTCGCCATTAAAGAACCAACATCATCTGCTGAACCATGGATCAGCTGACAGACACCCTCTGCAAAACCTGCGGCCTTGAGCATCTCAGAAAAAGCAGAACTCCAATCAGCTCCCTTTGACGACAACTTTACAAGCACCACATTGCCTGCAGCCAAGGCAGGAACAAGCCGCTCCAAAAGTACCCGAAAAGCCATCGCCGACGGCAATAAAATAGAAATCAAACCTGTCGCCGATTTTGAAAATGCAGACGCCACTGAATTTTGTTGAAGCTCGGCGATAGATTCATCGATTCGCAAAAGCGAAGCTTTAATAATATGTGTTTGCAAAAATTCATCGCTCGCAGCCAGCGCAGGATTTTCCCAAGATATAATTGTTTTCGTATTGAGCAGAACTTGCTCTTTCAATTGTCTTAAAAGAATAACTCTGTCGCTAGGACTGATTTCGCCAAAAGCGGCTTGAGCTGCTTTTGCCTTTTGAATAGCTTGAATCACTCGAATCATTCAAAAGATTTACCTTAGTTTTTTGTAGGTAGCTAGTGTGAGCAATCAAAAATAAAGGTTCGCACAAAAAAAAGAGGGCGGTGGTCATTACAACCACCGCCCTCAAAGGACTGGCGAAGTGTGAGACTTCTTAGAATTAATCTAAGAAGCCGTCACCTCCGCCTTGGTATTATATTCGTACATAACCAAGCATCACCTCCTTCCAAGCCATGAGAATGGCTGTATTCAGTGTAATAAAATTGAATAGCGACAGGAAGAATTTTCTCAACGGATGAAAAAATACCCTCGTGCTTCATTGTCATAGAGCCCAAAACAAATTCTTATGCAGCGCTTGTTTTGGTTATTTTGATCAAATGCGTGCCGCGGATATCCTCAAGCTGTTCCATAACGGCACAGCCTTCGATCAGAATTTCTAATTGCTTTAAAAGATTTTTTTTGTGCTCTGACAAAGGACGAACAAGTACAAATCCCTGACCGCCAATTTGCAAAACATGCAAAATAGCATGAATCAGTGTCTCAAAATCACTGTCGAGGTAAAATCGGCAGCGATTCTTAAACTCATTGGGAGACAGCCGCCCCTGATCTTTTTCAAAATAAGGAGGATTGCAAACAACAACATCGTACCTATTGGCAAAATTATTGGTTAAAAGCTGATCGTAATTTTGGTTTAAAAATCTAAACACACTGTGAGTCGAAGTTGCCGCTTTTACTAATTCTAAGTTTTTTTCAAAGTAACTCTGGTAAACCGATTGAACTTCAACAAAATCAATAGCCACAACGCTTGGCAAATGGAAGTGCAACTCAAAGCCAACAACGCCACATCCAGAACAAAGATCTAAAACCTTGAGTTGTTGAAGGTCTGCTGACGAAGACTTTAGCAGTTGAGCTACTCGCAGAGGCATTTCAATTGAGTCCAACGAAAAATGATATTCGCTAGGCTGCTGATATTGATAGGTGAAGGACTTCATCGACTACTTTCTATGAAGTAGCTATTAAGGCCGCAATTATTTTTTTTTGAATTTCAATCATCTCAGCGTCGGATCTTCGAGTCGCCTTAGCAAAAGAAAGGTCGGCGACAGACCATGCAGGAATCAAATGAAGGTGATAATGATGGACTTCAAACCCAACAGCCGTGGTCAAAACACGAGGACAACCCGTGACTTCACGAATAGCCTTGCCAATTTTTTGTGAATTTTTGGCGACCTGCAAATATGACTTTTCAGAAACATCCATCCAGTGATTGGTCTCTTCGCGAGGTACAACTAAAGTGTGTCCTAAATTTACTTGATCTAAAGCCAAAAAAGAAAACGTCAACTCGTCTTCAAAAATTTTATAGCAAGGCAATTCGTTCTTCATAATTTTGGTAAAAATTGATGACATTAAAAACCTTTCAAAAGGTTATTATAAACCTCATTTTTATCAATAAAGGCAACACCGTACCCAGACCTTCCATTTGAAAGTGGCTTGGTCCAAACAACCTTTCCATCAAAACTATAATCTTTGGCGGGACTGCCAATTTGAACATTTAATTTTATAACATCTTCTTGTTTCAATGATTTCTCATCAGAAGACGCTTCAAAATAAACACCACTCACCGAAAGGTTTTTCATCGTCGCCTGAAAGCTCAAACCACGAAATTCGTCCGAAACTAATATTTCCTGATCTGTTAAATAACGAGGATGGTTTTGGCGTCTATTAGGACCATAATCTGTCGTGAGCTCGACGATCATTTTGAAAATAGCAATGCCCGCCGCTGGCAATTTTACCATCCGAAGACTTTCGAATAGCTGACTGAGGCCCATCAGACTTGAACTGATATTTTGACTAAGCAAAATAATCGGCAAGTTTCTCGGAACGTCCTCTTGCATCTTTGCCAAATAATAAGTTTGCATTTCTTCATCGGGCGGAAGCGACAAGATCAAAGCATCTGGCCCGGCGGTCTCCCACCAGGCTTGCTCTTGGCCAAAAGAACTTGTTGTCGAAATCGAGTATTCAGAATTTCTAAAGATCTGAGCTGCCTCTTCGAGGCTCTTTTGTTCGTCGAGCGAAATACTGACGATCAAAACTTTTTTCAAAGACTAACCTCGGCTACCGACAGCAGACCATTTTTGACCCAATTTTCCTGTCCATTTACCACGAGGGCGATAGATACGGTTGTTGGCGTATTGTTCTTGCGAGTGCGCAATCCAGCCAGCAATTCTTGAAACTGCAAAAATAGGAGTAAAAATGTCTATTGGGATGCCCATGCTAAAATAAACAGTCGCTGAATAAAAATCTACATTTGGCATAAGACCTTTTTGTGCCTGCATTGTATCGTCTATCATGATCGACATTTGATACAGCTCAGGTTTGCCAATTTTTTTAGTCAGAGTTTCGCTAATTTTGCGTAAGATCGCAGCCCGTGGGTCGCCATTTTTATAAACACGATGGCCAATGCCCATCACTTTTTCTTTGGCATCAAGAGCATCTTGAACAAACTTTTTAGCACTCTCAATAGTCCCAATTTTTTTCAGCATCAACATCACTTGCTCGTTGGCTCCCCCATGAAGAGGTCCTTTAAGAGCGCCGAGTGCAGATACAACCGCCGAGTGCAAATCACTCAACGAAGAAGCTGTCACACGAGTCGCAAACGCAGAGCAGTTCAATTCATGGTCTGCATGAAGAATTAGGCAAGTATCAAAAACTTTTACTAGCTCTGCATCAGGCTCTTGGCCACCTTTGAGCATTGACATAAAATTCCAAGCCAAAGATTTTCCAACCTTAGGCTGAACCGGCTCTTTGCCATTTCTGATAGCATCAAAAGCGCAAACGATTGTTCCCATTTTAGCAGTCAAACGAATGGCTTTGCGAGAGTTCGCGGCAACTTCATTGCTTCCAGCATCTGCATCCCAGTGAGACATCAATGAAACAGCTGTTCTCAACCACGCCATAGGATGTACACCTTTGGTTGGCAGAGTTTTTAAAACTTTAATAAACTCAGGCTCAAGAGCTGCCTCTTTGCTGAGAGTAGCGGTAATTTCGGCAAGCTCTGAAGCTTTTGGAAGTCTGTCGTTCCAAAGTAAAAATACAACTTCTTCAAAAGTCGAATTTTGAGCCAGGTCTTCAATCGTGAAACCACGGTAGCTCAATGTATTGTCTTGAATCGACGAAACTGCAGTGGAGCAAGCGACGATTCCTTCTAAGCCCTTATCTAGAGCACCTTCAAAAATTTGTACTTCAGCCATACATCCCTCTATTTCTTGGTTAGCTTAATAACTCTATCTTTTACTTCTGTCACGACCACTGTTTGATCACGATGCGGCTCAGTCTGACCTGTGGTTTGTTCATTCTGAAACAAAATTTCATTGCGAAGTTCATGCACTCCCGTTTTCGGTGCTTGCAAAATTGCTTTGGCAATACTCTCGGTCTCTCCAACGCCTTCGGTGCA
>CANCBY010000206.1 GCA_947374445.1 Pseudobdellovibrionaceae bacterium | reverse complement strand
CCCGGGCCACGAAAGCTTCCGGCGCTTTGGCGATTGGCTTTATCAAACGAGCATTTCAAAATCCAAGGGATGCCAAGCTTTTTACAAACACGAGCGGTCTCTTCACCGACTTCGCGAACAAGGCCTTCGTCTTCGATGATATCAGGCCCAGCAAAAAGAACCCATTGTTTGGCATCGCCCCAGGTGTATTGGCCTGAGGAGTGTTGCATGGTCACTAAATTTTTAAGTGCAGAAAATCCAGTCATTACTTCATAGCCTCACGAACTGCGAAAATGATTTTATCTTGAATCTCAGTAGTCATATCAGGAAACATCGGAATGCTGATGACTTCTTCAGCAGCTCTTCGGGATTCGGCCCAAGAGTTGAGATCAGCCCCAGCTGTAGTGTGTTCTTTGTACCATGGTTGATCTGGCATGATGCGCGGATAGTGGACGCTCGTCGGCACACCAGCATCAGTTAGTTTCTTTTGAAAGTTAGCACGGTCTTTTACGCGCAAAGTGTACTGAGCCCAAACACTTTTATTTTCTGGCTTCACAAAAGGAATAGCAAAGCCAGGAGTCTTGATCTCTGAGAAAGCTTGATTGTAGCGATGAGCAATGCGATCGCGTTGCTCGATCTCCCAAGGATAGCGCTCAAGTTTGGCGAGCAAAATCGCACATTGGATTGTGTCGAGGCGGCCATTCAGGCCGAGGCGAGTGTGATAGTAGCGGCTCTCAGAGCCATGCTCGCGGATTTCTTTCATTGTTTTGTTTAGCTTTTCGTCGTTGGTGAAAATTGCTCCGCCATCGCCGTAGCAACCCAAAGGCTTTGCAGGGAAGAAGCTCGTGCCGCTAACCAATGAGACGTTGCAGCTTTTCTTGCCTTTGTACAAAGCGCCAAAACTTTGCGCCGAATCTTCGAGCACAAATAAGTTGTGCTTTTTTGCGATGGCGTTGATCTCGTCCATGTCTGCGACTTGGCCGTAAAGGCTGACAGGGGCTATGGCCTTTGTTTTTGGCGTGATCAATTTTTCAATTTTTTTAGTGTCAATATTGAAAGTCAAAGGATCAATGTCTGCATAAACTGGTTTAGCGCCTGCTAAAACAATGGTCTCAGCCGTTGCAATAAAAGAAAAAGCTGTCGTGATGACTTCGTCACCAGCGCCAATCCCAAGTGCCATCATCGGAATAACGAGTGCGTCAGTTCCGCTGGCACAGGTCAAAGCGTATTTCGTGCCAGTAAATTCGGCGAGCTTGGCTTCGACTTCAGCGACTTCGGGTCCGTTGATAAAGCCACCATGATCTAAAACTTTTTGGATGCGTGAGTCTATAGAGGGCTTGAGCGCTTGATATTGGGTTTTGAGATCAACAAAGGGAATCGACATATTGGCCTCTTTCTTTTTGAGTCGTCTTTGAGTCGTTTGATGAGACATCAGTTGAGTAAGTATTTATATTGGCAGCCTTCGTGAAATCTGGCCACAGATAATCGTAAAATAATTCTGAATTTGCCTCTCAAAACGACAAAAGTGGCGTGTCATTTAAAATGTGTTTCATTCTCTCCACAGCCCTTTGGTCAGAGAGGCGCACAAAATCCACATGACATTCTGAATCAAGGCCCTGTTTGTTGGTGATTCATGAGCGAAAATTGATGAATATGGGCCCCTTCGAGAGAGGGATTATGATTCCAGTTATTATGTCTGGCGGCAGTGGAACTCGCTTATGGCCAGTGAGCCGTGGCGAGTGGCCCAAACAGTTTTGCGAAATTTTTGATGAGTCATTAATGACCTCAACAATCAATCGCCTAAAGCCCCTGGGGCCAATTCGTGTTCTCACTTCTATGACGTTGAAGGCCATGACCATGAAGGCTTTGGTTGAAAGTGGCCTTAAAACGGATGGCTCTCTCTTTGAGCCCATTGCTCGAAATACAGCGCCAGCTATTGCATATTTAGTTAAGTCGCTAATACAATCCGGGCATGAAAATGAAGTTTTAGGAATATTTCCAGCAGACCAACTGATTGAAAATGAGGATGCTTTTAAAGTTGCGATCTCCGAAGCAACAAAGCTAGCTGGCCAGGGGCAGATCGTTACTCTGGGGGTACAGCCTAATTCTCCAAATACTGGTTATGGTTATATTCAGATTGAAAATAAAAAACTCAACCATGGTGGCCCTGTTCTTGGCTTTCATGAAAAGCCAAGTTTGTCTTTGGCAGAGCAGTACTTAGCTAAAGGTAATTATTTTTGGAATGCAGGTATTTTTGTTTTTAGGGCTTCGGTAATGGCGAAGGCCTTTGAGAAGTATCAACCACAACTTTGGGAAGGTTTTTCTAAACTTAAAGCTGATAAATCTAACTTAGCAGAAATCTATGCTCGTTTGCCTTCAATCAGTTTAGATTATGCAATAGCAGAAAAATTGCCAAGTGGTGAGATGTCCTGTGTCCCATGTGATTTGGGCTGGAGTGATGTAGGCTCATGGGACGCCGTCATGGAAATCTTCGAGAAGAACAAAAAAGCAGGGGCATCTCAGACTGTCGAAATCAAGTCGTCAAATAATTTTATATTTTCAAAGCAAAGAAAAGTTTATTCTTTTGTTGGACTTGATGATTTGATTTTAGTTGATACTGCAGATGCTTTGCTGATCGCAAAAAAAGGACATAGCCAAGATGTAAAGGCTGTTGTTGAAGAACTTTCCAAGAGAAAGCACACAACAGTTGGAGTCCACACGTTCGAGAAGCGCCCCTGGGGTGATTTCGAAATTCTCAGAGAGGACAATCAGTTTAAATCCAAAATTATTCGGATTGATCCTGGTCATCAGTTCTCTCTGCAGTCGCACGCAAAGCGTGAGGAGCATTGGGTCGTCACGCGTGGATCGGGTGAAGTCGTACTCAATGATAAAGTTGTACCGGTTAAAGCTGGGACATACATACATATTCCACTCGGTGCCAAGCACCGTATGAGAAACACCGGGAATGTCGAGCTAGAGTTTATTGAAGTTCAAATTGGCAGCTATTTTGGTGAAGACGATATCGTCCGCTACCAAGATGACTATCAAAGAGTGTAATCGTTTGATGATTCTGTTGGTTTTATGTTTTTTTTATGCACAAGCCGCTGAGGTTCAATCAAAACCAGTGCGGATCACCATGATCCAAGAGTGGAGCCAGTTCAATCCCATCACTTACAACCTGGCCTCTGTAGAAGCTTTGCTTCCGATGGTGGTCAGAGGCTTTGTGGCCAGAAGCCCCAGCGGGCAGGTTCTTCCGGATATTGTCGAGCAAGTTCCTTCTCTCAAAAATAAATTGGCCACAAAAAATTTTGAGGCGGGCGTGGCTAAAGTGCACGCTCAGTGGAAAATTTCATCGCGTGCCAAATGGGGCGATGGCAAACCTATAATTTGTGCTGATTTTAAGTTAGCATGGCAAATTGGCAGCGACAGCAATGTATCGACTCAGTCGCGAGCGAACTTCACCAAAATTCAAAGTGTCGAGTGGAGTGACAAATCACCTCAACTTTGTCAGCTCATTTATTTCAATCAAGATTGGTCTTTTGACCGCGATCTGCCTTTTCCAGTGCCAGCTCACCTAGAGGCCACAGTTTTTGAAAAGTTTAAGGGCCAACCAGAGGGCTACGATCGCAACTCAATTTATGTCAAAGAGCCAACAAACCCAGGTCTGTATAACGGCCCCTACCTGGTGAAAGAGTTTAAGCTGGGAAGCCATATTATCTTTGAGGCCAATCCGTTTTTTATGGGCCAAGCCCCAAAGATAAAAAAAATCATTATTAAACATCTCTCCGACACAAGCGCGATTCGGGCTCAATTGATCTCGAATCAAACAGATATTGTATCTGCTGTCGGATTTCCACTTGATACTGCGATCGCCTTAGCAGAGGAGAGCGAGCAGCAAAAGACCTTGCCTTTTGCTGTGCGCTTTCAAAGCTCGTCGATTTTTCAGGGGATATTCTTGCAAACCGAGAATGGCCCATTGAAAGATGATAAGGTTCGACGGGCTCTTGCCTTAGCTATCGATAAAGAGACACTCGTGAAAGCTTTTTTTAAAAACAAAATAGATGCTGCCAATACTTTTTTACCTCAAGTTCACCCGGCATTTTCTAAAAGGCCTTCGGAGTTTCAGCGAGATCTAGCGAAAAAGCTTTTAGACGAGGCGGGCTGGGTTCAGCAAAAAAACGGTGTTCGCCAAAAAGAAGGTAAAGCCCTGGCACTCGAGTTCAAAACTTCTGCTGGCATCAAGGTCTATGAAAACATCCAACTGCAAATCTGTGATCAGCTCAAGCAAGTCGGTGTGGGCTGCAGGATAAAAAATGAGCCACCCAGAATTCTTTTAGGGGAGAGCGTTCCTAAAGGACAGTTTGACCTATCGCTTTTTGGTCAGCCGATTCAACCTGACTCGTCGTTGACTTCGACTTTTTCTTCGCAAGAAATTCCGTCAGCAAAAAATAGTTGGGCTGGCGCTAATGTCATGAGATGGAGCAACAAAAAATTAGATCAAGTTCTAAGATCATTCGACCAAGAATGGGATTCACAAAAACGAAATCAACTAATTAAAAACATCGAAGTTCTTTATCTTGAGGATCGGCCATTTATTCCGCTCTACCATCGCAAAGAGGCCATGGC
>CANCBY010000205.1 GCA_947374445.1 Pseudobdellovibrionaceae bacterium | reverse complement strand
TTAATGTGATAAGTTTCTTCTGAGAACTTTTTGGTCTCTTGATTTGAGCCTTTGTCTTGTTTGAAATCGTTGGATGGAAAAGCCAAAATTTGAAGACCTTGAGATCCATATTTGCTTTGAAGCTCTGTGAGATCCTTGAGTTGTGGAGTGAACCCACATTGTGAAGCTGTGTTGACGACGATAATAACTTTTCCTTTGTAGCTCTTCATGGGAATGGTTTTTCCGTCAATGTCCTTGGCTTCAAGATCGTAAAAGCTATTTGCGCCCTGCGCGATTGCTGCAACAAGCAGCAAATTCATCACAAAAAATCGAGTTAAAAATCTATTTAGTTTGTTGCTCATCGTTTTGTCCTGCCTTGTTCTGTCGTTGATTTGCAGAATGCTGAAAAAGTAAGTCATTTAGATAATAAGAACGCTATATTGGACCGTGTCGATCGTCAACTCAGCTCGACACGCCGGGTGTCCTTGGTTAGTGTTATCGCATCTGGGGGCACCGTTGAGCTTTGATTATAAAAAAGCTGGAGTCGATGTCGAGGCGGGTGACGCTCTTGTTGACTGGCTGTCGCTTTCAGACCCCAAAAAAATGCCCCATGCTGACCGTCTAGTTTCAGGAATTGGTGGATTCGCTTCGCTCTTTCGTATTGGTTTTCCCGAAATGAAAAATCCGTGTCTTGTGACATGCACTGATGGTGTTGGTACAAAGGTCAAATTAGCCAGTCACTTTGCCGATTATTCTACTGTTGGGCAGGACCTGGTTGCAATGTGCGTAAACGATCTTATTTGTACAGGCGGAATGCCTCTAATGTTCTTAGACTATTATGCCACTTCAAAACTGGATCTGGTTGCTGCGAAATCGTTTTTGTCTGGTGTCCGTAAAGCATGCGAGGATTCTTTTTGTGCCTTAGTCGGCGGCGAGACGGCAGAGATGCCTGGCGTTTACCACGGGAACGACTTCGATTGCGCGGGCTTTGCTGTAGGTATTGTTGATCAAGATAAAACCTATGGTCCACACAAAGTTAAATCTGGCGATGTTCTGTTGGGAGTTTCAAGCTCTGGATTTCACTCAAATGGCTACAGTCTTTTGCGAAAAATTTTTGAAAATGATCTTGAGGCTTGGCGAGCGCCTTTGATGCGTCCAACGGCGCTGTATGTAAAGCTGCATAAACTGCTGCTAGAAAAAAATATTGAGATCCATGCCATGGCTCATATTACTGGCGGCGGAATTGAAAATATACCTCGGGTGTTGCCGTCCGATAGCCAGATGATTCTTAATGAATGGGATCTTCCGGAGGAGTTCCTTGAGGTCCAGAAACGAACGGGTCTTTCGAAGGATCAGATGTTAAAAACACTTAATTGCGGAGTGGGTTTGGTTTTAGTGCTTCCGAGTGATGCTGTCAGCGCCGCAACAGAGGCGATCAAGGCCTCGGGTTATGAGTCGTTCGATGTCGGGCGGGTTGAGCTATGATGAGCTTGCGAACCGCGGTATTTATTTCTGGGCGCGGATCTAATTTGCAAGCTTTGTTAGATTTACCAGATTCCGTTCGAGTCTCGTTGGTTGTTTCAACAAAAGAAAATGTCTGGGGCCTTGCCAGGGCAAAAAGGCAAGGTGTGCCAGCGCTTATTCTCGAAAAAAAAATTGATTGGGAGCTGCTGCAAAAAGAATTGTTAGCGCGGCGGATTCAGCAGATCTTTCTTTTGGGTTTTATGAAGATCGTTCCAGTAGCTTTTTTGAATCACTGGCAAGGAAGGATTTGGAATATACATCCAAGTCTTTTACCTGAGTTTCCGGGGTTGCATGCAATCGAAAACAGCTATGCAAGTATGGCCGATATGGGTGTGACTATTCATGAGGTTGACGAAGGCATGGATGAGGGGGCTCAAATTTATCAAGCCGTAAGTTTGCAGCAACAAACTTCTGAGCCCGATGTTTCTCTGGAACGAGCCCAAGTTTTAATTTCGCGTGATGAACAAAGGATGGTTCAAATGTTTGGTCTTAAGAGACTTTCGAGGCAGCAAGTATGACTATCCCAGCACCTGTGACAATTGTATCTGCTTTTGGTCGCGGTATGTGGCTTGCGGAAAGTTTGATTCAGCAACAGATTCCTGTAGTTTGGGTCGACTTGACTCATAAATTGGGTCGTCTTGAATTGGCTGATTCCGAGGGGCCATTTCCACTTTTCGAGTCGAATACTCTTACGGAAGAGCAGAAAAAATCTTGGCAAAAAGGTGCAAAGCTAGACTCAGTTCAAATTGGTTCCGAGTCCGATTTGGGCTTAATATTTTTGACTCGCCAAGGGCCCTTAGAGCTAAAGGGTGCTTTTGTATCTAAGAGAGTCGAGCATTTAAATCTTTCCTCAGACAATTTAGACTATTTAAACGATGAGACTTCGTCTCAGCAGCGATCAAAATACAAAGCGGGATTGGGAAAGATGATTCTCGCTGAGTCGTGGTTGGCTCAATGGGCACATCGTTTTGTGAGTTTGCAAGATATTCCACCAGCTCAGTCTTTGCGCGAGGGTAAGCCACTTCCATTGAGCAGACGAATTTGTCTGCGAAAAGCAAAGCCAGTCAAGGAGCGGTTATCAATGCTTCAGGGTGAAAGTTTGTTTTCGCTCTGGAGTGATGTTGAATTGGAAGATATCGCTTTTAAAGATAGAAAAACACCCTCAGGAGTCTTAGTCCGCAAAGAAACAAGCGAGGTTGTCTTATGTTCCAATTTAGTTTGGGCCTTAGGATCAGCCGAAACAAAATTTATTTCCGATCATTTGTCTGAGCGTGTTTTTAAATCAGAGAGTAAAGAATTTCATAAAGTTTGGATGCGTTGGCAGGTTCAAATTGATGCGATTGACCTGCCTAGTTACTTCGTAATTCTGGATGATCCGGATCTTCCTTGGGAGCATCAAAACTTTTTGATTTTTTCAAAAGACTTGAATCAAGGGAACTTGTTCTCGTGCTGGATGCTTTTGCCTGCGGCTCAGCGTTTTAATAGAGGGTATTTAGAGCAAGAAAGCTCTGATTTATTGCAGTTTTTGTCGGCAAGATTTCGATCGGCCAAAGTTGAAGTCAAAAGACAACCGCTTGAAAGCTCCGCGACCACTCGTGAGATGGGCGCGGCACTTTTTGGACTTTATCGCGAGGGTGATTACCAGCGCTCGGTTAGTCCTAAATGGAGTCACTTTTATCAATTGGCTTCTGAAAGTCAGGTTCAGCAAGGGCCCAATGGCAATCTTGAAAAAGAGCTGGAAATATTCAATGGCATTAGTCAGTGGTGGAAAAAAGAACTTGAAGTGATTGCTAAACGAGAAGCAAGGAAGAAAAACCGTGATTGATAGATATACTAGACCCGAGATGGGCGCGTTGTGGGATATTGAAAACAGATTCGCCAAAATGCTCGAGGTAGAGATTGCGGTGGCGCAAGTTCAGGCGCAATTAAAGATTATTCCCCGCAAAGCTGCTATTGAAATTTCCTCAAAAGGTCGTTTTGCTGTTAAGAGAATTCAAGAGCTAGAGGCTTCGACCAAGCACGATGTTATCGCTTTTGTTTCGAACGTCGCAGAAAACGTGGGTGAGTCAGGCAGGTTCGTGCACTTTGGACTCACCAGCTCTGATGTGTTAGACACGGCATTTAGTCTTCAGGTGTATGATGCAGGCCAGGTTTTGATGAGAGGGATTGATCTTCTTGAAAAATCTCTTAAGAACTTGTCACGCAAACATGCAACGACTCTTTGTGCTGGGCGAACGCACGGCATGTTTGCAGAGGTGACCACTTTTGGTTTGAAGCTTGCGGGTTTTGCGATGGAATTAAAGCGAAATCGCTCACGCGTTTTAAAGGCATTGGACCAAATGAAAATTTGCAAGCTCAGTGGTGCCGTTGGTACTTATTCTTCGCAGACTCCGCAGGTGGAACTGCTCGTAGCAAAAAAACTTAAATTGCAAATTGAAACCGTGGCGACTCAGGTAGTTCCTCGTGACAGGCATGCAGAGATGATCACAAGTCTTGCAATCCTTGGTGGTGGTCTTGAAAGACTTGCAGTGGAGCTACGTCATCTTCAGCGCAGTGAAGTGGCAGAGGTGACTGAGGGGTTTTCTCGAGGTCAAAAAGGCTCTTCGGCAATGCCGCATAAAAAAAATCCAATTAGCGCTGAAAACATAACGGGCATAGCTCGCTTGCTTCGCAGTTATGCGGTGGCTTCACTTGAAGATATTGCCTTATGGCATGAAAGAGATATCAGCCATTCATCGGTTGAGCGGGTTATATTTCCGGATGCTTTCATTTTGGCAGACTATGCTTTGCACAGGATGGCGATTTTAATTGACGGTCTTGAAGTTCATAAGCGCCGGATGGAAGCGAATATGGATCTTTCTCAAGGGCAGTTGTTTAGTTCTCAGGTTTTGCTAGCTTTGGTTGAAAAGGGTCTTGATCGCGAATTGGCCTATTACCACGTGCAAAGACTTTGTCATGCTATGGGGCCCGGCGAACATCTTAAAACTCAAATATTAAAAGACCCAGAACTTAAGCGCTTGCTAAAGCCTAAGGAAGTACAAAATATTTTTTCAGGACTGAAACAAAAAAATCAAATTCAAAAGTTGATCGACCGGGTTTTGTAAACTG
>CANCBY010000204.1 GCA_947374445.1 Pseudobdellovibrionaceae bacterium | reverse complement strand
AAATTTATTCATTACAAACCAAAGCATGTTATCCTAACTAGTATTGAGTTTGACCATGCTGACATTTACAAAGATCTCGATGCAGTGAAAGCGTCTTTTATTCGATTGATGGGTTTGATTCCAGCAGACGGCTCTTTGCTCTATTGCGCAGATGAAGCCAATGTGCGAGAGGTCCAAGCGAAGTCACAAAATAAAAACCGTTTTGGTTATGGCCTCAAGCAAGGTGATTATTTGGCCAAAGTTCAAGGGGTTGATGAAAAGGGCACTGACTTTGAAGTCTCGTTTCGTGGGGAGTCCTTTGGTAAATTTCGCATGTCCTTGGGCGGTGATTACAATGTTCTCAATGCGACAGCGGTTATAGGCGTGGCACATCAAAGAGGATGGGATCTTGGCAAAGTAAAATCTGCGCTTTTAAGTTTTGAGGGAGTAAAAAGGCGACAAGAGATTTTGGGTGAGCCCGGCGGTGTTTTAGTAATTGAAGACTTTGCTCATCATCCAACAGCCGTGCGCGAGACCGTGCTGGGGATACAGAAAAAATATCCTGGTCGAAAGTTCTTTTCGGTGTTTGAGCCTCGCAGCGCAACTTCTCGGCGAAAAATTTTTCAAAAGGACTACGTCGAAGCCTTTCGTGGTGCCGATGAGACTATTTTGGCTGAAGCCTTTGATCAGACTAAAATTGATTCTGAAAACAGATTTTCTTCACAAGAGCTGATTCATGACTTGGTCGCTCTAGGTAAATCAGCCAGGGTTTATAATACTGCTGACGAAATAGTAAAAGACTTGCTGACTCGGACTAAGCCAGGTGATGGAATTTTAATCATGAGCAATGGGGGGTTTGATGGGATATATACAAAATTACTCGATGGTCTCCGTGCCAGGTCGTAAGGCATCGTTGTTGACGCTGACATTTGCGTTTTTATTTTCGGGCTTGTTAGCTTCAGCAAGAACAGTTGTGCCGCTACCAAACGATATTCAAGGAGAATGGAAGCAGCCTTGCCAGATCACGGCTGATAAAGATGTTGTTCAGTATTCCGTGCAAATTCACGCTGAGAATTGGATCTGGATTTCGACTGGTTTTGAGAAAGAGGGTTGCCAAGCTCCATACCTGTCTTTGGTTGAAACAAAAAAAGCCATTTTCACTGATAAAGGTTTTTTAGATCTTACCTTGGTTAAGGCTGAGTATCTTCCGCAAACAAATGATATTGCTAAAACTCTGAACAGCATTCAGTTTTGTGGATTAAGCAATTGGGCTAATGGTGTGGCCCAAGAAGTTTCGGGATTGGCTTGCTCGGATTTTAAAATCCCAAAAAGGGGCGACAATACCTACACAATTTTTCAAGAAGACTTGTCGCCTCCAAATTCTGCTGCCTTGTCTTTTGGTGTGGAAGAGGGCGGATTTGATGGGTCTTCGCCCGAGAAGCGCCATCGAAAGTTGAGCCCCAATTTTTATTCTAAAGCGACGCCTTCATATAAAAGGAAATTATGATAAGCAAAATAAAAACCAAGTTTGCTAAAAGCAAGATACTTGGTTGGATTGCTTTGTCACTTTTGTTTTTGCCGTCGGGTTGCCAGACGGGTTCAAAGAACTTTGTCGCAACTTCAGATAATATGATCACCCATCGCCCTACCGGAATTGAGTACCCAAAAGTCATTCATGGCTGGGAGGGGTCTGACACTCAAGTTCTCGAAAACTTAAGCCCTGAGATCTTGGCGGAGCTGATTTTTGTAAAGAAAGATTCTTCGAAGGAATACAATCCTCGTGTTTCAGTTTTTTTTATGAAAGGTTTGTCGACGGCCAATCTTCAAATGATTGAGAACAAAGAAGCCTTGTCGTTTCAAAAGTCCGTCAAAATTAAATCTGACCTAGGTGTAAGCCTTCCGCGCCACCAACAGCTTTTTATGAGCAGCTACAAGCACTCACTCCAACAGACAATCTCAGCTGGTGGTTCAACGATTGTTAAAGAAGTGCCACTCAACTCGTTCTTTGTGCAGAGTAAAAAGAACCCGCAATTGGTCTTCATGATGACGACTGCGCAAAAGCAGCGCGGAGATCAAGAGATTGTCCTTCAATTGATGGACGAATTTTTGGTTAAGAAATAAGCACAAGCTCGATAACGCATCGCGCTTTTAAGTCTGTGATTGAATCCCATTTAGCTCTCAATTATCGAATAGTTATGTCAAAAGAACTCACTCCATTGATGCGCCAGTACTGGGAAGTCAAATCACTTCATTCAGATAAAATTATTCTATTTCGCATGGGTGATTTTTTTGAAATGTTTCATGACGATGCTAAAACTGCAGCGCCCATTTTAGGAATCGCTCTCACTTCCAGAAATAAAAAAGCTTTAGATGAAACTCCTATGTGTGGTGTGCCTCACCACTCGATCGCAGGTATCTGCAATAAGCTGCTGAAGGCAGGCTACAAGGTCGCAATTTGTGATCAGCTCGAAGATCCAAAGCTTGCAAAAGGGTTGGTCAAACGTGGAGTGACCCGTATTCTAACTCCGGGAATGGTTTATGATTCTGACAATCTGGCACCAGATCTTTCAAACTACATTGCTTGTTTTTTAGAGATAGGCTCAGGCGCAGATAATAAAATTAACTTAAGTTTTGCTGATCCAAGCTCTGGAGAAGCTTTCTATTTTGAACTCTCAAATCTCACAGAAGCTGAAAATTTGCTCAGCGTATTTCCGGTGGTCGAGCTCTTGGTGATTGATAAGAGTAAAGCTCCCTCGGGCTCATGGATGGTGACCGAGATCGCGGCTCAAGAACAAGGCCCTTCACCTGCAGCTCAGTCTCTGCTTTCATACATCAAAGAACTGGGTGGCGAAGTAGCGCTCAGAACAATGAAGCCTTTTGAACGAAGGCAGCTGCAATCGCGCATGCGTGTGTCTTCGATTGCACTTAGGCATCTTGAGGTGTTTACCACTTACCGTGGTGAAAAAGAGGGCTCATTTTTTTACGCGATTGATCGCACCAAGACTTCGTCTGGGGCTCGGCTTTTAAGACAGTGGTTGAGTTTTCCGATGATGAATTTGGCTGACATCGAAGCTCGGCAGAAAGTCATCAGACAGTGGCTTGCCAAGCCCGCGGAGCTAAAAAGAATCCGTGAGATTTTATCTACGCTTGGAGATATCGAGCGAAGGCTTGGCAAAGTTGCTAGTCCTCAGTGCAATGCTAGAGATTTACAGTCGTTGACTCAATCTTTGCGCTCAGCTTTTGCGGCTCAGCAGTGCGCAGGACTTGCTCCTTTGAATGACCTTGAGTCGTTAGTTCGACAATTTGAAGCAGAGTTTGTTGAGGATCTTCCGCTTTCGATCAAGCAAGGCGGGATGATCAAAAAAGGCTTCAATTCGGATTTAGATAATTGGATCGAGCTTGCTACTAACAGCCAAGGTCTCTTGCAAAAAATGGAAGAAGAAGAGCGGGCTCGCACAGGCATTTCAAGCCTTAAGATCCGCTATAATAATGTTTTTGGTTTTTATATTGAGATCACACACACGCACAAAGAAAAAATCCCAGACAATTACTTGCGCAAGCAGACTCTTGCTAATGCCGAACGCTTTTGCACTCCAGAGCTTTTAGAACTTGAAAAAAAGGTCTTGGCTGCACAAACACGGCGCTCAGAAATTGAGTGCGAGCTTTTCATAGTTTGCAAAGAGCATTTGCTATCGCATTCGATGCCAATTTTGGAGCTGGCTCAAACTATTGCCGAGATTGATTGCTTTACTGCTTTTTCGTGGTTGGCACTCGAACAAAATTTTGTGGCGCCCACTTTTTCTAAAGTATCCGCAAGCTCTGTTGAAAGGCTGCACCTAAAAGCTTCTCGCCATCCGGTGGTCGAACGGGTTGCAGGAACTAGTTTTGTTGCCAATGACTTGGAACTAAAAGCTGGAGAGTGTTTGCTTTTAACCGGGCCCAATATGGCTGGTAAAAGCACCTTGATGAGACAAGTTGCACTCGTAAGCTTGCTAGCCCAGGTGGGATCTTTTGTGCCTGCAACTGAAGCTGAGCTTCCGCTATTTGATGCTATCTACACCCGCATTGGCGCGAGCGACATGCTCTCGGAAGGGCTTTCGACCTTTATGGTTGAGATGAAAGAAACGGCCCAAATGCTAAGTGAAGTGACATCTCGCTCCTTGGTGGTGCTTGATGAGGTCGGCAGAGGCACTAGTACTTACGATGGCCTTGCCTTGGCTCAAAGCCTTTTAGAGGATCTAGTCCATCGCCATAAATGCATCACTTTGTTTGCGACTCACTATCATGAGCTCACAGAACTCTCTGCTGAGATGCCTGTGATTAAAAATGCTCATATGTCTGTGGTAGAAAAAAATGGGCAGATTAAGTTTTTGCACAGTTTAAAAGCCGGAGCTGCCGGAAAGTCCTACGGAATTCAAGTGGGGCGTTTGGCTGGACTGCCAAGTCAAGTAACCGATCGTGCCGCAAAAATTCTTAAGGAGCTTGAATCTGGTAGCAGGTCTTCGAAGTCGCATCGGCAAGGGGTCCCTCAGATGTCGCTTTTAGATTTGGATTTTTCTCAAGCAAGCGAATCCTCTGAAGCTCAAAAGTCCTGGACTGTCATTGGCGAAAAAATAAAGTTATTTGATGTGAGTAAAA
>CANCBY010000203.1 GCA_947374445.1 Pseudobdellovibrionaceae bacterium | reverse complement strand
CATGTTTTACAGATGCGCTTTGAGTTCGCTCATAGTCATAAGTGGAATGAGCTTCAGCTTTATTTCTTCGAGCTTGTTCTCTTTGCCATCGCCTCTGTGAATCACGCAAATCACGCTGTCAACGATGGCTCCGACTGAGCGCAGATCCTTGGTGCTAAGAATAACTTGGCCACCAGTGGTGATCACGTCTTCGATCACGCAAACTTTTTTGCCTTCGATTGGCGCACCCTCTGCAAAAAGACAGGTGCCGTACTCTTTAGCTTCTTTGCGCACAAAAGCGCAAGGGAGGCCTGTTTCAAGCGACAGGGCTGTAGCTATTGGGATGCCACCCATTTCAAGCCCCGCAAGGACTTCCGTGCCTGGGGGAATCAGCGCAACCATGTGCTTTGCGATTTCGCGCAACAGCTTTGGTTGAGCTTCGAAGCGGTATTTATCAAAATACTCATGAGAGCTTTGTCCAGAGCGCAGCATAAATGATCCAGTCAGATGTGCGACTTCATAAATTTTTCGAGCTAGTTCGTTTTTTGTCATAGGATCAAATATGCAGGCTCTTGCGACTGGTGTCATTTGATGACGGCATGAACAATGCTCTTATTTTTACAGAGAAAGAACTAGAAGAGAGTCAGGGGTTTAAATGCGACAAAAAATGGAAGCGGAAATCAGAGAGAAAGTATTTGATTTGCAAACTGTCAGTATTTTTGTGGCTTTGGGCTTGTTGACGGGGATTCTTGTTGTAAGTTTTAGCTGGGCTCTGGGTGGGGCCTAAAGGCGCCCAAAGTGGCAACAAAAAAGTGATTAAACTTTTCGGATTTGATTTTTGCGGATTTGCCATTGCTCGAGAGCGTACTGGCGCATATCGGTGATATTATCGAACTCATCGACGATCTCAACGCCTAACAAGGTTTCGATGGCATCTTCTAGGGTGACAAGACCAGTAACAATTCCGTACTCGTCGACGGCAAGGGCTAAATGCTCTTTTTGTTTTACAAAAAACTCAATCACTGCAGATACAGTCATGCGTTCCGGAACGGTATTGATCGGAGTTGTAATTTCCTGAACCAGAGTTTTGTGAAGATCATGCGATAGGGCTTCAAGAATTTTATATCGATGAGTCATCCCAATAATATTATCGAGGTTTGCTTGGTAAACAGGGATTCGTGAAAAGCGAATCGGTTTGTATTTGGCCGACACTTCCTCAACTGTAAGAGAAGCCTCCATGGCAAAAAATACGGATCGAGGAGTCATGATGTCTGAGACAAAGAGCTCATTCAGCATCAATAGATTTTTAATAACTTTTGATTCTTTGCTGTGAATTGTACCCTCATCAACACCGATTTCAGCATTGGCAATCATTTCTTCACGGGTCATCGTGGCTTCATCTGGCCGTGCAAAAAAACGCCCCAGCAGTTCTGAAAAGCGCACGATGGGGTACAGAGCAAAGATCATAAATTGAATCGAATAGGCAGCGAAGGGAGCTAAGGACTTCCAATGAGTGGCACCAATAATTTTTGGCAAAATTTCAGAGATAATCAATATTCCAAGAGTCAGAATGGCCGAAGTGATTGTGAGCGCAGAGTTGCCGTAAAGCTCGTGAACCATTGCTCCGATGGCAGAAGAGCCGGCGGTGTGAGAGATTGTATTGAGAGTTAGAATTGCGGCTAGGGGACGATCAATGTTTTCTTTGAGGCGCTCGAGCAGGACGCCATGACGGTGTCCTTCTTTTTGTTCCATGCTGACATAGGCCGGAGTTATAGACAAAAACACAGCTTCAAGCAGAGAGCAGAAAAAAGAAATCGCTAATACCAATAAAAACAGAATCACAATCAGAGTCATAGTGAGCCGTTATCTTAGCACCGAATATAGAAGCTTGCCTACCTGAGAGTCTTTTGGAGTTAATGAGTGCGTTAATTCAAGCAAGATACGACTTAGGTCGAGCCTCGCCGCTCTTGAGTTAGGATTTCGCAAATTTGCCGAGCGAGACTTGAGAAAATGAAGAGATTTGAGGGTTTATTTACCTGAGACTTTATCCGATAAAAGATAAATGAAAATGAACCAGGCAGACCCAAAACTTACAACCCGTTATTTTTTAGTGGGAAATATATATCTGTCGGCCTTGGTGCTGGTCATCGTGTTGATTCAGGCCTTTCGGGGGCGAGAGCAGGTCATTGATGAGAACCTCAAGCAGGTCGACAATATGTCAAAGGTTGTCGAAGAGGCAATGCTAGCAACTTTTTCAAGTATTGATGTTGTTTTGGATCAATTTGTTCACGATGTTGAAAAGGCGGGTTCTCCTTATAAAATTTCGGAAGAAGATCTGCAGGCCTATAAAGGGCGTATTGAAAAAACAAAATCTTTAAATCTTGCTTGGGCAGATGCCTCGGGGGATATGCAGTGGTACAGCACGTATTCAAAAACAGATTCAACCAAGCAAAAAGTAAATTTAGCAGATAGGGATTACTTTAAACAATTAAAAGATACCAATACGAAAGACATGGTT
Organism: Pseudobdellovibrionaceae bacterium; assembly: GCA_947374445.1. Classification (GTDB taxonomy): domain Bacteria; phylum Bdellovibrionota; class Bdellovibrionia; order Bdellovibrionales; family Bdellovibrionaceae; genus CANCBY01. The sequence goes on along the minus strand of CANCBY010000203.1, from coordinate 2,134 downwards.
GTCACTCAGCCTTATTTTGGCAAAGTTCGTAAGAACTGGGTTGTTATATTTGCGCGACGGATGCATACGCGTGATGGAAAATTTTTGGGAGTTGTCTGGTGCTCCTTCGGGCAAGAGTTTTTTCAAGGGCTCAAAGGTAAAATAAATGTGACAGGCAATGATGTTTTTGTGGCCTCCACCGGCACTCCGCCTCTATTTATGTTTCGGTACCCTGAAAAAAAAGAATTGATAGGTAAGCCCTTCATTCCAGCCAAAGAGGCGCTTGCCGTTTTTGAACATAAGGCCCATCGTCAATCACAGTTAGTAACGAGTCCGCAAGATTCGATGAAACGAATTTCTTCTTATAGTTGGATTGGCGAATACCCAGTTCTTATCGTGGTCGGTAAAGATTTAGAAAACGTCCTTGAGCCATGGCGAAATCAATTAATATTTTCGGTGGGGCTCACTATCTTTGGAATTGCAGCATTGCTGGCACTCACAATATATTTTTCAATCAGTCATCAAAACTTTAGGCAGTATCAATTCCAGTTGGCAAGTTCTGCTAAGTTTGTAGCTCTGGGAGAGATGTCAGGTGCGATTGCTCACGAAATTAATAATCCTCTGATGATTATCACAGGGACCACATCAAAAATGTCTCGCTTGCTTAAGCAAGAAATCCAGAAAAATAGTGCAGGACTTAAAGAGCTTGAAGGTGGCATTGAGAAAATTAATAAAACTGTCGAAAGAATTTCAAATATTGTTGTGGGGTTAAAGAAAGTCTCAAGGCAGTCAGACTCTTCGTTTGAAGTGATGAGCTTGGATGAAATTCTTAAAGAAGTTGTGTCTCTTTCAGGAGAGCGCTTTCAGGTGAGTGGAGTTTTGCTGACGACAGATTTCAAGTCGAAAGGTGTTTTAGTTCGAGTGAACGAGACACAGATTTTGCAGGTTCTTATAAATCTTTTGAATAATTCTTTTGATCAAGTGCGTGAGTATTCTAATAAATGGGTTTCGATCACAACAGTAGTCAAAGGCATGAGAGTCGAGATTGCCGTGACTGACAGCGGGCTTGGCATTCCTGAGGAGATAGCTAAAAATATGATGCAGCCGTTTTACACAACAAAAGCCATTGGCAAGGGAACGGGGTTGGGGCTCAGCATTTCAAAAGAAATCATTGAGGCTCATGACGGTAAGCTTTGGTATGACTCGAATTCGCCGAATACGAAGTTTGTAATTGAATTGCCGATCATTCGTGATTTGGGGCTGCCGTTTTCGAAAAGTTTGTCGTGATTGTTAAGAGTAAAATTTCAGATTGTTAAAAACAAAAAGCCCTTTTGCGAGGGCTTTTTGTTTTATCTGTGAATAATTCGCAGTTAAAAAATTATTTGTGCTCAGCTGCGCGCTTTTCAGCGTACTTCTTCGCAAGTTCTTCTTGGATATTGCGAGGAGCAGCCATATATTTTGCGAACTCCATAGAGAACTCGCCTTTACCTTTGGTCGCAGAGCGCAAATCAGTTGAGTAACCAAACATCTCAGTCAATGGAACTTCAGCCTCGATGGTCACGTTGCCTTCGATAGAAGTGGTGTTCATGATAACACCACGGCGCTGATTGATCTGACCTGTTGCTGGACCTTGATACTCTTCTGGTACAGTGGTCTCAAGCTTCATGATCGGCTCAAGAACTGTCGGTTTTGCTTTTTGGTAAACTTCACGCATAGCTGCCATCGCGCAGATTTTGAACGCCATGTAGCTGGAGTCAACGTCATGGTAAGATCCGTCTTCAAGATCTACTTCAACGCCAACAATTGGGAAGCCTATCAATGGACCCTTTTTACATTGTTCACTGAAGCCCTCTTCAACAGCCGGGATGAATTCACGAGGAATACGTCCACCGACAACTTTGTTGTTGAATTTGAATACAGCGCCATCCTCTTGTGGAGGAAGTGGGCGGATTTTTCCAACAGCTTTTGCAAACTGTCCAGAACCACCCGTTTGTTTTTTATGAGTGTAGTCGTAAGCAGCTTCTTGGCCGATAGTTTCGCGGTAAGCAACCTGTGGTTTACCAACAACAACTTCGCAAGCAAATTCACGCTTCATACGCTCAACGTAAACTTCTAAGTGAAGCTCACCCATTCCAGAAATGATAGTCTCGTTAGA
>CANCBY010000202.1 GCA_947374445.1 Pseudobdellovibrionaceae bacterium | reverse complement strand
AAGCATCTGGCAAGCGCTTGAGAACCTCACCCTTTTTCTCAGGCTCTAAGTGAGCCAAGATAACAGCCACAGTTTGTGGATGCTCGTTCACTAGAAATGTCGAAAGCGATTTGGCATCGACCATTTCGAGGGACTCGAGTTGGCGACCGCCACCACTCATGACGTTCAAACCCCCAAGAATGGCCCGAGCGCGGTCTTCTCCTAAGGCACCAACGATAGTGTCTTTGTTTGAGGCTTTTTCAGAAAAGATATAATCTTCTGTCTCACTGATGAGCTCATAGAACTCTTCAAGAACTTTTTTTGTCACGTGGACAGGAACCACACGATACTTGCCCATCACGTTCAAAAGCTTGCGGATGTCGGCGTCGTCCAAACTTTTTAAAAGACCTCCGAGTGCTTCGGGGCCAAGATAGTTAACAAGAATCGCTGCTTTTTCAAAGCCCCGGAGCGTTTCATACTCCAGGTTTTCCATTCGATGTAATTTCATATTGAATTAACCATCCTTCCTAACAAGCCACATTCCAAATGCATTCGTCGCCTTCTCTTGATCGCCTTCCATGATTGCCAAAATACGATCTTTAAGAAGCTCGCTCTCTGCTTTATCTGGATCAATTGATTCTTCAAGCACAGGCAACGCTGCCGACATTCCTGGCAAAGTGCTATCCACCGACTGCAACTCTTCAAGCTCTTCTATCGTTCGTGGCAACATATCTTCAACCGAGTCTTGAAAGCTGTCGGTAATCCACTGCATGAAAGGTCGAACCACGATGAAAAAGAATAGAGCTAAACTAAATCCGAGCAACGCCCATTTAAATAAAGCATGCAAAAGTTTTTTACGCTCAAGAGATGTAAGCAGTCTTTCCGCTTCGGTGAAGTCTTCTTGTAAAAACTGAATGTTTTCAATCTTTACAGAGTCTCCGCGACCGGCAGTAAAACCAATCGCGCTTTTTACTAGAGATTCATACTTAGCCAACTCTTCAGGAGACCGCGGTGCCCATTTAATCTCAGTTGTGCCATCATCTTTTGTCACAGTGCTCTGCACACCGTCGACAAGTACTGCAACGCTGATTTTTTCTAAGCCACCTGCAGCTTCTTTGATATTTTTAACAGTTTTTGGAACTTCGTAATTTGTTGTTTTGATTTCTTTTTTAACATCTTGCTTAAAGCCCACCTGGCCGGAGTCTTGCGCTCCCGGCAAATTCGATCTTGCGCCTGGCACTCCTGCAGGATTAACCCGTGAACCATCGGCAGACTCTTCTTCTGATTGTAGACTTCGAATCGCGGTCTTTTCAGGGTCAACAGACTCTTCAACAGCCGAAGTAATTTTATGATTTAATGTAGCCTCGACTCTTGCAACAACTTTAGCTTGGCCTACAACTTTTGTTAAAATAGATTCAATGCGCTCTTCAAGATCTGACTCAACTTTATGTTTAAGCTCCATAATTTCACTTGAGCCGCCAGTAGTTGTATCACCTGATTTGGTCAGCATTTTTCCACGGTCATCCAAAACCGTCACACGGTCTGCATCCAAACCTTCAACTGCATTCGAGACGAGAAATTTAATCCCGCGAATTTGATCTGGAGAAAGAGCCTTACCCGCATGAAGCTCGACAATTACCGATGCTGATGGCGAACCACCCTCTTCAAGAAATGTTTTTTTATTCGGAAGTGCTAACAATACTTTAGATTGCTTAACCGCAGTTAGAGTATTGATCGCTCTCATCAACTCGCCCTGAAGAGCTCGTTGATAATTGATTTTTTGCGCGTAGGAATTAGTTCCAAAATCTTGCTTTTCAAAAATCTCTAAACCCACAGAACCAATTTTGTTTGAGCCCACTTCAGACATCAGAGTCATCTGAGTAGCGTGCAGAAGCTCTTTCGGCACAGCGACCGTCTTGCCATCATCGCGCAATTGAAAGGGAACATTCTTTGAGTTCAACTTTTCGACAATCATCGAAAGCTGATCATTTGGAACATTTGTTAAAAGCGGCACGTAGTCTTTACCGCTGACCATAAAGGTCACAACTACTGCTGCAGCAAAAACAATGATGGATGCGGCAACAATTGAAAGTCTCTTGGTTGGCCCAAGTCCCTTAAAAAATTCTCTAAATTGAACGATCAGAGCACCAAATATTTTATTCATTCATCACACCTGCATCTTCATAACTTCTTGATACGCATCAATAATTTTATTACGGACTTGAACCATTAATTTTAATGCGATGTCTGCTTTTTCAGTAGCAATCATCACGTCAGCGATATTATCTGTGCGACCTGTGGCAAGATCTTGCATGCCTTTATCAGAAGCTTTTTGTAGTTGATTAACGCTGCCGATAGCATCATTCAAAGTGTCTGCAAAAGATTTTTGTCCGGAGATGGATGAGGACTTGTCTGTCGATTCCATTCCATTGATCTGCATGGATTTTGAGTCAACACCACCAAGGCCACCACCTGGCCGAGTGCTGCTTTCAAGAAACCGATTTGCTTTTCCAACTGTAAAACCGTCCATGGTCTCACCGCCCCTATCTACTTTATATTACTCAGTTTATCGCCCAATTTCCAGAGAACTCAGCGCCATATCCTTTGCCGACTGCAAAGTCGAGACGTTGGCCTCGTAAGCCCTTGTTGCCTGTATCATATTGGTCATTTCTTCCATCAAATTGATATTGGGATAGGCCACGTATCCATCTGCATTTGCATCGGGGTGGTCTGGTTCGTACTTTAGCATTGGGGCCTTGCGGTCAGACAAAACATCTGTCACCTGGACCCGTTGAATGTCTGCTTTCGGTGAACTGGCGCCTAAGATTTCTGAAAAATTTTTAACTTCGGGCATGGACTCGAACACAACGTCTTTGCGCCGGTAAGGCCCACCCTCTGGAGTCCGAGTTGTATTGATATTAGCGATGTTCGACGAGATCGTATTCATGCGCATGCGCTGGGCTGTCATGCCGCTCGAACTGACTCGAAATCCTGTCATTAAATCAGACATTGCTATTCACTCCTATCAATCTATCTGTTCTCAGTTACGGCGTATCTCAACGCTGCCAGTTTCTTATTAATTAGGCTCAGTGCCGCTTTATACAAGATCGTGTTTTCTGCCAAATTGGACATCTCTCGCTCAAGGTCCACAGTATTGCCATCATTGTTAATTGCGCCTTCGGGATTTTCATAAATATCCGGACGAACTTTAGCACTCGCACCGCCCACCACAAAATGCTCAGGGCTTGAAGTCGACATACCTCTCAAGTCATCGATATCGAGAGCACGGGCAAGAGCATTTTCAAAATCGATTTTTTTAGCATGGTAGCCCGGAGTCTCTGCATTGGCGATATTGCTCGAAGTGATATTGTGCTTGAGCAAACGCATGTTGAGAGAGGTGCCCAGGGCACTGGTTGTGCTGTCAAAAAGATTACTCATAAATTGACCTCGCCCCTGTACTCTTGGAGTTTATTGCGAAGAGTTCGAATGCTGATTCCTAAAATTTCAGCAGCCCGAGTGCGGTTCTGCTTTGTCATCTCAAGTGTTTGCAAAATAAGTCGCTTTTCCATTTCTGACAAAGTAACACCGACCGAAGCGACACCGACTAAATCTACAGAAGGCAAAACTGCGGCTGGCGCGTTGATAGCTGCACTGAAATTTTCAAACCCAATGGCGTCAACTTCCGATTTAAAATAAACTTTTTGAATTTCATCAAAAAGATCGCTCACGTTTCGAGCGAAAGTCATTTGCCTGATGGCTTTTTTTGCTTGAGATGACAAAATCTTTTTTTGTCCGGTGATCATGTTCCAGTCATCTACAAATCTCTCAGCCAATGTAACAATGTCATCTCCGCGATCTTGCAAGTTCGGCAAAACTAAAACTTGAGTCGAAAGAATTTGATACAAGCGCACTGAAAAATTTTCTTTTCGAATGCGAGTCATCATGTCAGCGCATCCTGTCGCAATCCAGCGGGGGCTGCGCATCAAGCCCAACTCAACATAGTCAGATACAATCGCAAACAAATTCTGCTGTTGAGCAGAATTGAAGGAATCAATATTTTCGATAATAACAGTGTCGACCGAAGACGCTCTCGAGTCGCCGAAATCAGAGGCTGTCCATCGAATAAGGCGGCCATTCCTTCGTGTGCTGTTTTCATGAATTTCAAGAGCTAGCTCTCGACGGCCTGATCCGGAATCCCCCAAGATCATGACCGGATTTAAAGTCGCAGAAATATTTCGGGCTGTATTTAAAACACCCATGAGTCTATCGCTTGATGTCTGAAAGCGGCCTAGATCTTCAACAAAATTGTTCACTTTGTTTCCTTTTCGCTCATTGCCGGAATCCTTTGAATATATTTTTTATAATCGCCCTGCCACTCGGAGTTTTTCAGCTGCTCCTGAGCCAAGTTGTACCAAAAGTCATTTTGCTGACCCTTAAGGTCTTTCCATGCATCTGTGGCTTTTTGAATTTCGCCTTTTTTAAAATAGAGTTGTCCTACTTTGTAGCGAACAGAAGCCATTGGGGTCTTGGCCTCATAAAGACTCAGCAAGCGATTGTAAGTCGTTAGCGCCTGATCACCTTGATTTTTTTCGAACTCAAGATCTCCACGCTTTTGCAATGCAAGGATATGGACTGAAGAAGGCACCTTGCCAGAGTCATCTTGTATTTCATCAAT
>CANCBY010000201.1 GCA_947374445.1 Pseudobdellovibrionaceae bacterium | reverse complement strand
AAGGTTGACCGAAATATCATTTTGACGACGAAAGATGCTTGGCCTCATATTGCGCTGTTAGCAAAGCTAGGCATTAGCCACAAAGATACGAACATTCTGTTCAAACAAGACAAGGACATGAAACAAAAAGCTCTTGACGCTCTAATGGGCCACGGACGAGTTGCCTTCAGCATCTTTCCGGAAGGAGAATTGCCATTTTGGCATATTCAGTTCCCGCTATTTGCAAATTTCGGAGCTTTCAGTATAGCACGCACGGCGGCCTTTGAGTTGCGCGATAAAAAGCCCGTCTTTTATATCGAAGTGCAGAGCAATTTTCTCACAGCAACAACCTCGAAGAATAATAAGCCTATTCAGATTGAGATCTATCAGCCCGAAGAAGTCCCCACCGAACCCATCGGCGATCGCGATGCATGGGTCGAAAGCCATCGCGAACAATTCGAAAAAAGGGCAAATGCTGACGATCATCGGGGTAAGATGGTTGATATGATAGCTCGAGAAAAGATCTCTGCAGACGGTCGAATTTATGTCGCCGATGACGTACAAGCCTACCAAAGTCCAGGACAGTTGATTCCCAGAATAGCCGATCAAAAAAAAGACAACAGACCGATCTTTGTTTGTCGAAAGGTTTTCATTGGGCTATAGATTAAGAATGATTGCAGCAAATGAAGTCAGGCTCAAATCTGGTAGAAAGTTTTTTTATCAAGAGTTTGGAAATCCTCATGGAGAGGCGATTATTTTTTTTCACGGCTTTCCTGGCTCAAGCGCCCAAGGAAGTTTGTTTAAAAATAGTCAATGGGCGCAGCTATTTCGCGTAATTGCTTTTGATCGCCCTGGCTTTGGAAACTCAGATTTTTTAGTGTCTCGAAAATTAAATGATATCGTTGAAGACGTAGATGCCTTGATAAATCAGCTTCAAATTGAAACCTTTCACCTACTCGCCGTCTCCGGAGGAAGTCCCTATGCTATGGCAGTGGCAGCAGCACTTCCGAAACAAGCGAGATCATTGAATTTGATGTGTCCTTTAGGACCCATTTATAAAATTCAGATCTTGAAGCATTTGTCGCTGCGATCTCAAATTCTTTTAGTGACGGTCCGGTTTTTGCCAGGACTCATCCGCAAAGTTATGAATACAGCCTTAGCGTCACAGGCTTCTTCAAAAAATGAAGGCTCGATCGTCGAAAAGTTTTCGACCACGTTATCTTCTGCTGATCACGAAATTCTGAATAACCCAAATTATTCAGAAGTTCTTTCAGAGTCCCTGCAGCATGCCTTCAATCAGGGGCCAGAAGGTCCTTTACAAGAATTAAAAATTTTTACTACAAAATGGAAAATCGATTTTAGTCGAATCGTCGCCCCAACCACAATACTTCATGGGAGCGAAGACCGAATTGTTCCTCCCAGCGTCGGAAAATACCTAGCGCAGCAGATTGCACACTGTGCTTTTTTTCTAATACCAAATGAGGGCCATTACTCACTGCCGATAAATCATATCGATATGATTCTAGTAAAAATCGCAAAATAGCCACTCATCATCTAAGCCCAGTCCGCTTAACAAGGGGCGCGTGCCCAGCCATTTCGGCCTGTTGTTAAACGAATTTTACTATGCGTATGTCAAGAAGTTCGACACGAACCGGATTGAGTGACGTTGAACGACCTTGTGTTAACAACCTAGGCAACCTTTCAATTTCAAATCAAATTAGCTCGCTACTAAAGCTGGCTCAATTCCAGCTAACAACTGAGTTTGGAGATTCGCTCTCGTTGAATTGTGGGAAATAAATCCCCAATCACGTTAGAGCGATACTGGTGTATGAAAAAAGGCAGGCTTACTAGTAAAATGACGCTTATCTTCCAGCTTAGCCCTCTCCTACTCATATTAGGCCTTATGCCGGCAGGAGCTTACGGCAAAGCACCAGTTTGCTCAGATGTCTTTATGGTGAGCGATAGTCTTGAGACCGCTGAGTTTAAAGTCTCTCGATCAAAAGTCATTATACCGGAAAAGTTAAGTTCAGAGCTTCAAAAGAAGCTCGATGCAAACTATGAAGCCCGCAATGAAATACTTGCGAAACGGTATCCGCAACTTGAGTTTGTTTTTAAAGATCCGGAAGCCTTTGTTTCATCTATGAAGCAGCGCTTTGACGCACAAAAAAAAATCACGCCGGAGGACCCAAGAGTTTTTAATTTTCCCGAAGCCGCACCAACTATGAAAGAATTGCGCTCCGATTTGGAAAAATTCAGACTTGAACTAGTATCTCAACTACAGCTTCAAAAGCGCACGCTCATCAATCAACTGACACATACAACTTTAGGAAAACGATCTGAGCAGGTTGAAACAATCACTAAAACACTCCAATACGTGAAACAACTGCAGAGTGACATCGATACGATGATTTCAGTTAATAACTTTCCATATCGCGATACGGTTTATACACTTTACTACTATTCAAGGATCCGAGGCATCTTTCAATTTAAAGAGCTCGGTACCTATTACCAAATTGCCAAATACATCGATATGTGGATGCACGGATACCGCCGTCTTAATGTTGATAACGAACTTCGCCTTTACGAGTCCAAAGAAAGTCCTATCCTTCAAGTACGAAGCGCCAAAATTTCGCATGAATTTCGTGTCGCCGAACTTCCTTTCCGCGATGCCTTTGAACGCAAAGACACCCTCGAATATGTCGTAGTTCCATCGATCCACGCTTTAGGCTCCTCTGCTTTGATGCATGTTCTCCCCCATAAAATTCATATATTCGGAGCGACCAACACTCCTATCGAAGCCGACGGTTTCAAGCGCCCAGGTGGACTATTTTGGATGCATGACGTTCGCCATGAATCAGATAGATACATGAAAATTTCCGCTTATAAAAAAGCACAAAACTTGACAGCGAGCCAAGAAAAAACATTGAGCCTACTCATGCACCAATGGCATTCGGATTTTTTGCAACTTAAGAAATCAACGACCGATGAAGACGTGAAAGAAGCACTTGAGCACTATCACTTTTACACTCATCATGATGTCGGCGTCCCACTTATTCCAAGCATGTTCTTGAATCATCACAAGGACGGGATAGCAGTTTACTACACCTTTCTGTGGCACAAGAAAAACGCAGGACAAACTCCGAAATTTAAAAACTGGTTCGAAAATACCAAAAAAGCCCAAGCAATTTTAACTCAATTCTGGCAAGAACGGTTGCCATTAGAAAAGCAGCTCTTACAAAAAGACCCCGTCAAAATCAATAACTGGGAAGAGTGGTTTCCAATGAGCCACCGAGATGTAAAAACTCCAGTGGCGCTTTTCAATCAAGCCATCGAATCAAAATTGCCGATTCGTATGAACACAGAAAATTCTGCAATTGAAGGCACTCTCTCAAAAGTAGTTTACGCCGAAAATGGACAACCTATGTTTGTTCAGTTCTCAGGAAAAGTTCAACTTGTCGATGGCTCAGGAGCGATTATTCAAGGACAGGGCACAGACGTTCACAGCCAAGGCTACTCAACTCCCATTGGAGAAATTAAGTCGATTAAAATTAACGGCCTCGAATCTGATCTCTCAAAAATTGCTCCTGGCCAAACTCTTGAGCTTGAATACAATTCAGGCATTACTGTTCGCGGTGAACTGAAAGATTTGATCAACGATGTAGCCTCAGCCCCTAAAATCCTTTCGTTCAAATCAGCGGAGATTAAGGCTGGCGAAAGAACCCTGTACAAGCCAGGCTGGAGTGGGTTTGATCTACTCATGAGCAAGGCCATTCAAAGCGTGGAATTTCTATACTAAATTAACGACTTTTTCCGAAAAAATTTGGAGGTGGCGACGTGATTCGAACACGTGTACGCGCTTTTGCAGAGCGCTGCCTGGCCACTTGGCTACGCCACCTCACCGAGACATCTCGAAGAACCCATGTTCTATCGAGACCCCAGCACATTGTCAAAGCGTCGGCCCAAGTTCTAGGTCCCAACGACTCATTTTATCGAAAGTCCTCAAAGTCCAATTTTGCGCTTTATCAAGATCCTGAAGCGAAACCGAGGCGCTGCCTCTAAGATCAGCAATGCTCCGGGCCACGCAAAGCGTCGCAACTCTTCGCCTTTCTGAGCCCTGCTGCCCCACCACGAGCTTCCGCAGAAATAGCTCAAGACTGGCTTCGATCTCAAAAGCCTGCTCAGCCAGGCTCCGCTGAATGCCGCCAGACACACCCTGTTCTCGTGCTTTTCGAAAAGCAACTGCCTGATCAATTCGCTCCTGGACGCCCTGCCATGGGATCGTTGGTTTTTCAAGACGCCCCAAAAATACCAACAGCTGAAAGCGATCGAGCAACGGCCCCGAAAGTCTTTGCGAGTAGGAGTGACAGCGAATCCGGCTGAACCGACAAGATCTAAGCGGAGTGGCACCTGGCACTTTATCACCACAAGGACAAAGATTTGTCGTCCCAACAATCAGCCCGCCCGCGGGAAACACCTGCACCTTGCCACCTCGTGCGACTCTTATCACTCGCTCCTCGAAAGGTTCACGCAATGCCTCTTGTACGGAGCTCGGAAACTCCAAAAATTCATCGAGCAACAAAATGCCACCATGAGCTCTAGAAATTTCTCCGGCCATCGGAACCGAGCCCCCACCGATCATAGAAATTTTTGGAGTAGTGTGGTGAGGTTTGATCAACGGACG
>CANCBY010000200.1 GCA_947374445.1 Pseudobdellovibrionaceae bacterium | reverse complement strand
ATGATGGGCAAAGCTCTCGATCAATTCATTCAGCAGGGCTGGATTAATTTTGTCGGCGGCTGCTGCGGCACTCAACACAATCATATCCATACATTTGCAAATTTAGTTCAAGGCAAAAAACCTCGAGCCGTATCTCCTGTGAATAAATCTATGCTTTCAGGTATTGATTACCTCGAGATCACAGACGAAATGCGTCCGGTGATTGTTGGCGAAAGAACCAATGTCATTGGTTCACGCAAATTTAAAGATCTGATTGTTGCCGAAAAATACGAAGAAGCCGCAGAAGTCGCACGAGCTCAAGTTAAGTCGGGCGCTCATATCATTGACATCTGTCTTTCAAATCCAGATCGCAATGAGATAGAAGACAGCAAAAAATTTCTTGAAAAAGTCATCAAGCTTGTCAAAGCCCCGCTCATGATAGATTCAACAGATGAAAAAGTGATTGAGCTGGCACTCACTTACTGCCAAGGCAAATCAATCATCAACTCGGTCAATCTTGAAGACAGCGAAGAGCGCTTTGAAAAAGTGGTACCTCTCGCTCGCAGCTATGGAGCGGCCTTAGTTGTAGGAACAATCGACGAAGATCCTGAAAAAGGAATGGCTGTTACTCGTGAGCGCAAACTTGAAATTGCTGAAAGATCTTACAAAATTCTGACAGAAAAGTACGGCGTGCTTCCTGAAGATATTTATTTTGATCCTTTGGTTTTTCCTTGTGCAACGGGCGATCAAAATTACGTCGGCTCAGCACGTGAAACAATTGAAGGCGTGCGCCTGATCAAACAAAAATTTCCACGCGCCCGCACTGTCTTGGGCGTCTCGAATGTGAGCTTTGGACTTCCGGCTGCAGGCCGAGAAGTCTTAAATTCTGTTTTCCTCCATCATTGCGTTGAGGCAGGACTTGATCTTGCTATTGTAAACTCTGAAAAGCTTGAGCGCTTTGCTTCTCTCTCTGCTGAAGACATTGAGCTTGCCAATAATCTACTCGACAATGTCGGCGAAGACCCCATTGGCAAATTTGCAGCGGCTTTTCGCGAGGCCAAAGCAAAAAACAAAATCGATCGTGCTTCAATCCCGTTGAATGAACGTTTGGCCAAAAATATCATCGACGGAACTAAAGAAGGCCTCACTGAAGATTTGCAATTAGCACTTGCACAGATGCGCCCCCTTGAAATCATCAATGGCCCGCTGATGACTGGCATGGATGAAGTTGGCCGCTTATTTAACACCAACAAACTTATCGTAGCTGAAGTATTGCAAAGTGCCGAGGTCATGAAATCGGCAGTGGCATTCCTTGAGCCCCACATGGAAAAATCTGAGACTAATACCAGGGGCTCGATTGTTCTTGCCACGGTTAAAGGTGATGTTCACGACATTGGCAAAAACCTAGTCGACATTATTCTCAGTAATAACGGTTACAATGTTATCAATCTTGGAATTAAAATTCCGCCCGAAAAACTCATTGAAGCCGTTCGCCAGCACAAGCCCGACATGATTGGTCTTTCTGGTCTCCTTGTAAAATCTGCTCAGCAGATGATTATCACCGCTGAAGATCTCACCAAGGCCGGCATTTCGACACCCATGCTTGTTGGCGGTGCCGCTCTTTCTCGAAACTTTACCGAGAAGCGCATTTTGCCAGCATACGCCGGCAACGTGTACTATGCTTCAGATGCAATGAACGGCCTTGATCTGGCCAACCAGATTCGCGATCCGCAAAAGCTTGAGCTAATGAAAACTCTGAATGATCAAATCAAGCAGAACTCACTGAACGCAAAGCCCGTTGAAAAATCAACAGCGGTGCAAGAAATTCGTCGCACTCGCTCTGAGAGCATTGAGATTCAAACAGAACTTCCGACTCCTCCAGATTTTAAGCGCCACGTAATTCGTGAAGCTCAGCTTGATGTGATTTGGAAGTTCATCAATCCACTGATGCTTTACAATCGCCATTTGGGTGTCAAAGCCAAGACGGCCAAGCAGTTGGTTGCAGCAGAAACAAACTCAGCCATCTTGCGCGAGCTTGAGGCTGAAGATCCAAAATCAGTTGAGATCTTTCACGAAGTGCAAGCCGTTAAGGCTGAGTACAAAAATCAAGATTTGTTCAAGCCGACGGCGGTTTACCAGTTTTTCAAAACCAGAGCTCAAGGCAACACCATTGAAATTCTCGATGAAAATTTGGATGTGCTTCAGAGCTTTGAGTTTCCTCGACAAAAGCTAGCTCCTTATCTTTGCCTAAGTGACTACGTAAGCAGCGATTTAAGCAACAGCGAGAGCAAACATGATAGCGTTGCCTTTTTCGTCGTAACGGCAGGACATCGCGTGCGCGAAGTTTCAACCAAGCTCAAAAACGAAGGTCAGTATCTAAAATCGCATATCCTTCAGGCCCTTGCGATTGAAACGGCTGAAGCCTATGCGGAGCACTTGCATACACTGTTGCGAGGCCAGTGGGGTTTTGCAGATGGTCCACAAACAACTATGATGGATCGCTTTCAGGCCAAATACAGAGGCAAACGCTACTCGTTTGGCTATCCGGCCTGCCCAAGACTCGATGACCAGCATGGTTTGTTTCAGCTGCTAAAACCAGAAGATATCGGCGTACAACTCACCGAAGGCTTCATGATGGACCCAGAGGCCAGTGTGTCGGCTCTTGTCTTTCATCATCCGCAAGCACAATATTTTTCAGTGGGAAACCAATCTGAAGAGGTCAGTCTGTAATATGGTCGATATCTATAAGCCCGATCGCAAAATGACGGACATCTTGGCCGAAAAACGTTTCACAGTTTCTGCTGAAGTCATTCCCCCACGCAATGGAACTCCTCACACTGAAATCATTCACCAAATCAGCGAATTGATTGGCTCAGGCGCAGAATTCCTGTCGGTCACCAAAGGGGCCGGCGGCAGTCTGCGTGGCGGAAGTCTACCCATCGCACAAGTAATCAAGGATCATTTTAAAAAGCCGGCGATTGCTCACTTTACTTGCCGAGATTTAACTCCGGCTGAAGTCGAAAACCAGTTGATGGATCATCATTACTTTGGCATCCGCAACATCTTGGCGCTACGCGGGGACCCGCCTCAAGGTGTGCCTGATTGGGTGCCAAACCCGGCCTCTTATCCCTACGCTTATCAGCTGATCGAGCAGATTAAAAAACTCAATCGCGGAGAGTTTTTGCAGAGAGCAGGTTTTAACACCGAGAACCAAGCTCATACCGATTTCTGCATTGGAGCCGCCGCTTACCCTGACGAAACGTCACCCGAAGCTCGTGTTGAACACTTCAGGCTCAAAGTTCAAGCTGGTGCTGAGTACGGCATTACTCAAATGATTTTTGATGTTGAGTCTTATGGACGTTTTCTAGAAGAACTCGGCAAAAAGTCTTGCGCAGTTCCGGTGCTTCCAGGATTTCGTATTTTGAAAACAAAATCGCAAGCCATTAAAATGCGCGATCGCTTTCAAATCTCAATGCCAAAAAAATTAGTGGACTCGTTGCCTGAGACTGAAAACCCAGATCTCAGTCTTGAAATTTTCATGAAGCTCGTCGAAGACTTCCGCGCAGCTGGAGCACCCGGCCTGCACGTGTTCGTACTTTCAGATTTAGCAATGTCTTGCGGGCTTATCAAAAACTTGGGAAACAAGGCCTGATTTCATCGCACCAGTTTAAAAAATGACTGTGTCAAAAACTTCAACGATGTGCCCCTCAACGCCCCTGTGGCTAGATCATCAACAAGGTTTCTCCTTCAAATCCAAATTAACTCAGCTCAAGACTGGCTCGATTCAAGCTTAGTGAGCCCACTGAAACATCGTTCTGGTTGAATAATGGGAAATTTATCCCGCAACGTTTGGAACGACATCATTCATCACCCAAAGAGGTCTTTCATGAAAAATATTTTGGTTATGCTAACACTAGTTATAGCTTCGACTGTGGCACAAGCCCGTGACAACCAAACAAGAATCACTCTAACCTATGGCCCCCAAACAGCCGAACAGCGTATTCAATCGCTTGAACAGCGCGCTCAAAGAACCGAGATGCGACTCCGAGAAATCGAAAGATATTTAAATAATGGCTCTAATAACTACCCTGAGCCAGTACCTGAAGTTCGAGAGACTCTTTGCACTTCGAAAAACTCTTCGACAGGAAAAGTTTTTTTAGCCTCTGGAGCGAATAAAATCGATGCTGGTTTTAACTCAATAAAAGCTTGCCAGTCCGATCCATATACATATTCTGCGAGCTACTGCAACGCCGAGCCTACATGCGAATCTGTTATTGTTAATGCCCCTGTTGTGACTTGTTCTATCCAACAGTCCTCAAATGGAAAAATCTTTAAAGGCGATGGTAGAAATCATCTCGAAGCTCTATTCAAAACTCAATCTGTTTGCCAATCTGATGCATACACATACTCTGCGAGCTACTGTTCTGGCACAGCAAAAACTGATTGTTCAGAATAATGTTTCGTTGAGTTTACAGAATATTAAAAGTGCACCTAGGGCAGGCTAAAAACCTTGCCCTATTTTTTTGCCCAATTCAGCGCCGTCTTACAAATCAAATCAAGATCTGCGTGCTTGGGGTTCCAGCTGAAAGCTTTTTGGATCTTTGAAGAATTGGCCACCAAACTCGAAGGATCACCCGCCCTGCGCCCCACGAGTTTCACTTTAAAGTCAGATCCCGAAACCCGT
>CANCBY010000199.1 GCA_947374445.1 Pseudobdellovibrionaceae bacterium | reverse complement strand
ATCATAGAGGAGGAATCTATGACTCAAAAGCCTCCTCAGCTAAAAGATATCTCGCAATGCAGCAAAGTCCTCGACTTTTCGCCCTATTCGCCGTGGCCGATGGGCCTTCCGGCAGTCGCGGTCAATGGTGTGGTCCTGGCTGGTTTTGCGCAGACCGTGGTTTTTGATCATCAGGTCGATTTTGCAGATCAAGAGTCCGTGGCTTCGCTATTTCGCTCATTTTATTCGGAGCTCACGGCTGTTGAGCTCGCCAAACTTGCACAAAAAGCGAGCGAGAACGGTTTGGCTTGGTTTCCTATCGAACTTGTTTTCTCAAAATTTCAAGTGCGCTGGAGTGAGCAGACAGAAAAGATCTGCCGAGTGATCAGCAAAGCTCCCATGGGCTTGCAAAAATTCGCAGCTGAAAAGCGCTGGAGTGTTGGAGATTTTTCTCCTCTCCTATCAGCGCAGGCGCTTCGGCTGGAGCCACTTTTTCATATATTTATCGAGCGCAATTTAAGCCGCTCTCTTTCGGTGCAAGCTCTAGAACTTTATGTAGAGCTGCTCTTGCTTGGGACTGTTGAGGCTGAGATTTTGCCTCGCCCTCAAGAAGATTCTGATCTTTGGTTGAAGCGCTTGCGAGTTCTTCGCTACCCGCAAAGTGCTAAGGCCGATGAACTTGCCGGTGCCCAACTCAAAGATTTACCATGGCCTGGCACTTCAACGGCCCGCTGGACTCGCCAGGGTGACAAAGCAGGTATTGAGCTCAAGCTCTTTGTTGCCAATCCGATGGACCTCAAAAAATATGTGCAGTCTCTAGCGCTCGTTTCTGAAGCGATGGAAAAAGAAGGCCCATGGAAAAAGCACTAAATACCTTAGTTAGTTCATTCGAGCGTGTTTGGATCGACGAGCGCAGCCGTGACTCGCGTTTAGCACAAAGAGCCTTGCAGCTTTTTCCTGCGGACAAAATTGAATTTACCAATGAGATTCCCGGAGCCTCACACCGAGGCGAGATGTCGGCCGAGCAATTCAATCGCAGCAAAAAACAACTTTCGATCCGGCCATTTGACGGCTACTTTTTCAAACGCTGCCCTGGCGCCAGTCAAAAAAAAGTTTTGAACTGCTGCAACTCCCACGTTTTAAATTTAGGACAGCAATGCAACATGAATTGCTCGTACTGCTATCTGCAGAGCTACCTGAACTCGCCAACGATGGTGATGTATTCTAACATTGACCAAGCCCTTGCTGAGCTTCGCGAAATGGCCACTCTGCATGGAGAACTTCCATTTCGCGTTGGAACAGGCGAGGTCATCGACAGCTTAAGTTTGGATGAAATCACTTTGTACTCGCGAGAGTTGATTCCATTTTTTGCGGAGTTTCCGAAGTGGACTTTGGAATTCAAAACCAAATCAGCCCAGGTTGATCAGTTCTTAGATTGTGAGCACGCAGGCAACGTGATTGTCAGTTGGTCTATCAATGCTCCGCAAATTATTGAGTCTGACGAGCATGGCACCGCTCGCCTTCATGAGCGGCTCGCTGCTGCTCGCAAGTGCCGCGACAAAGGCTTTCAGGTGGCGTTTCACATTGACCCAATCATTTGGTTTCCTGAATGGAAAGAGGGCTATTCATTTCTCATTGAGCAGATGACAAAATTATTTTCTCCGGAAGAAATCAATGTGATTTCTTTAGGAACTTTACGTTTTCAGCCCGAGCAAAGACACATGATGCGAGAACGCTTTGGCATGAAGTCTTATGTTACATCAGCAGAGATGTTTCCGTCCGAGGGGAACAAGCTCCGCTACGATGCGAGCCTTCGCAAAGAAATGTTTGATTTTGTTTTAGCTCAGCTCCGCGCAAAAACTGTGAACGGAAAATCTTACCGCAGCTTTTTGTGCATGGAAACTCCTGAGACTTGGATTTCGGCCTACGATAAAAATCCTATGCAGCAGAGTGAAATCAAAGATTTATTCCGCCCGCTGCCAAAGCTTTCTTCGGAGCTTGTAAGTTCGCGGTTGTAAGAGCTAGCTAAAACGCCAAAAGAATCATGCCCGCAATATTCACGATAAATGCTAGGGCAGTGATGGTAGGATGGGTGTCTTTATTGAACTCGGAAGTGTTTTTGATCTCCGAAGACAAGTACTCCGCTGAAAGTGCGGCCCCTTTGTCTTCGCTTGTGTAAAGTTCTTTAAGTCTTGCGATCTCTTTTGGAAATCTAACCAGAGAGTCCTCTTTCAAATCACTAGGATCACGCATTTTTAAAACTTCGACTTCAGCTCTGTCATTTTTTATTGAGACCACTGTGCCTTCAGCGAGGACTATTACTTTTGGTGCGCCATTGAAGTACGCTTGAGAGATATCACCTGTCACGCTGACCCATTGAACAGCATCACCGATTTGAATTTGCGAGTTAGATCCAAGAAATACTTGCGCGAATTTTTTTGAATCACGTTCGTAAAGTGCTTTGCCGATAACATCGTCTATGACTTGAAATCCTTGATATGGAATCGCCATCAAAAAATCATTGATAAGATGCAGACTGACTTTGAGCAGTTGATCGTTGATCGGCAAGGCCGGATGAAACTCAACCTCGCCTTCCCAAAGTAAAAAACCGTTATCGCCATCGTACACACGCATCTTCATCGTGCGCTCTTCGATCCAAGTTGTTACTAAGGCTTGAGCGTCTAAAATTTTACCCAAAATGATCGCATCCGCAGGCTTAAGGCTTTTGCGCCCTTGAAAAACACCGCGATTGATCATCAGTCGTCGTGAGGCCACCAAGAACCGCTGATCTTTTGTTAACAAATCGCGAATCTGCCACCAAGCATCTTCTGAAGACCCTGAACTGCTCTCGGCTATTGGAAACACTGCAATTCGACGTAAAAGTGTGTGTTCGAACTCTGCCTTTGCGGCTTCGCTCCAAACCAAAAAAAGAAGTGGCAGCAATAAAATTATTTTTTGAATAGTGTATCGAAATTGAATTCTGCCAAACATTTACTCAGTCTAAACCAAAACCCCCAAACAAGAATCAAGTAATCTGTCAGGGGCTTGGTCTTCAAGACTAAGGTGTTATTTAAAATACTATAATTATTCGTTTATTTTTTAGGGCTTTTATCAATTTTTCCAGGGCTCAAATCTTTATCAATAGAAATTAGTACGCGCTCGAAAAAGTTTTTCATTCCATCGGTAAGGTCCTGAACCAGAAGTGGAACCTCAATATCAGGACGAACTCCGTAGTTCTCGACAAGGCGACCATCTTTTCTGACCATAAGACTGGTTGTCAGTCGGTACTTAAGTTCCGACTGCATGCGATGCTCAAAGTCTTCGACCGTACCACCCGCTCCAGCAGTGCGAGTTCCAACTAATTTAACTCGACCGTAGTCTTGCAGACTTGCAGGAGTGGCATCTCCACCAGAAAAGTCAAACTCGTCGATCATAAAATATACGGGCTTTTCATAAACAACTGGGGCTAGCACATTCACCTTAAGGACATTATCGATAATATCTTGAGTGAGGGGCCCATTTTTAAGAGCCATTCGATCCATCGAAATTTCCATGTAGTCAGAGACTGAGGTCATCGAAAGCGGTTCGCTATGAGTCAGTCCCTGATCATAAGCCACTTGTACTTTCTTTAACTCCACATCAAAACGAGCTGCAAAATCTTGAGCCTCTGCAGAGGTAAAGAGGCCATCTTCATTGCGCAGGACTTCTTCTTTTAGCTCTGCATACTCGCGCAAAAAACCTTGTGAAGGCTTAACTGCAAAACGCAAATGCTTAGTCAGATCAATCTTACCAACCAGTGACTTGATGACAAAATCAGACATCATTACTAAACCGCCTGGATTTGCAGTTTGATCAATCACGAGATAATCAGTTTCAGCCTTAAGCTTAGAGATAAAATATCTGATCGAATGCAGGACTGTGTCTTCATTAGTGGGTTCGTAACTTGGAATTCTCAAGTAGCCGACTTTTTTGCCATTGCGAATAAAAGTTCCCACAAAAAAGAAGTCATCATTAAACTTCTTGCGCAAATCAAAACCCTCAGCAGTTTTTAAGTCCGGAACTTGGATCCGAGTAAAGTCTGCAGGCAATTTAAAGTTGGGAGCTTGCTCCCCCATCGTCAGCCGCATCCCCTGCCCGGTGACTGACTTCAGCTCTTTATCAAGACTCAAGGAGTGCCGAATATTTTCAGCATTAGCTCTAAAAAGATGTTTCATGGCACTATAAATTCGGTGCGTTCCAGGAGCTGTTTTTGCCATCTGCAAAATTTTTGCAGAGAGGGGCCGTCGATTTCCTGATAGCACAGGAACAGGGGTCACTTCGCCTGCGACATCTTTGCCGATAAGGCCTACGCCGCTTCTTTCATAAGGAATAATAATTTCGTAGATGGGTTTTGTAGAGTCTGCGGGTTTAAACTTTAATTTCGCATCAGCCAGGCCCCAACGTGAAAGAGGAATTCCGGTCTCTTCAGCCATCCCAGAGATCACTCGTGAAAAATACGACTTTGCAGTGAGTGAGTTCCCAAGCGCATTAAATGCAGAGGCCTTCTTTTGAAACTCATCAGGAGTCATATCATTGAGTCCAATCAATTCATCACCAATTTCTGGATGACGAATACTTGGAGGAAAACGATCTGCAACAAAATTAACTATGAGTCTGTTCTCAGCATTTGAGATTTGTAATGGCAGACGGTACTTCA
>CANCBY010000198.1 GCA_947374445.1 Pseudobdellovibrionaceae bacterium | reverse complement strand
CCGAAGACTTTGTCTCAGCCCGCCACGCACGCATCGAAAAAAAGGAGCAAGGCTACCTAGTCCGCGACTTGCGCGGAGGCTTTGGCACCCGGGTTAACGAGTGCGAAACCGCGGAATCTTGGCTGCAAGACGGAGACGAAGTTCAAGTGGGAGAATCAATTTTTGCGTTTTCAAAAGAAGCTCCCGTCACTCCCGGCATTGGCATCCAGTCCAAAAATCAAGAATGGGCCGCGCAGCTCGCACGCCTTGGGAATGTCGCAAAAACAGATTTTCCGATCCTTCTACTTGGCGCTTCGGGAACCGGAAAAGAAGTCCTATCACAGGCATTTCATAGCCACTCCACTCGAAATCAAGGACCTTTTGTCAGCGTCAACTGCTCGGCACTGACTGAAACTCTGGTAGAAAGTGAGCTCTTTGGACATGTCAAAGGGAGCTTTACCGGAGCCATCAGCGATCGCAAAGGGGCTTTCGAAGCGGCGAGAGGTGGAACACTCTTTCTTGACGAGATCGGCGACTTGACCTACGGCCTTCAAGCAAAGCTTTTGCGCGCTCTCGAGAACAATGAAATCCGTCCAGTGGGTAGTGACAAAACCATTAAAACTGACGTGCGGATCATCTCAGCCACACATCAAAATCTCACTGAAAAAATATTAACGCAGCAGTTTCGCTCTGATCTGTATTTTCGCTTGAGTGTGGTTTCGGTGACGGCACCAGCACTTAAAGATCGCATGGAAGATTTCGACGAGCTTTTGATGTTTTTTGCTAAAAAACTGCGCGTGCGCTTTTCTTATGGAGCTATTCAAAAATTACGACAGCACGAATGGCCAGGAAACATCCGCGAGCTCAAAAATACTGTCTCGCGGGCCTCTGCTTTTTTTCCGAAAACCACCATAGAGATGCAACACATAGATATGATCCTCGATAAATTGCACACCGCTTCAGTCAATGGAATGGCCGCTGGATTTACTCCCACAGTACCTAATGCCACACCACTCCCAGTTTTGAAAGAACTTGAAAAACAAATGATTATTAAAAGACTAGTTGCCAACGCCGGAAACCAAAGACGAACCGCTGGCGATCTTGGCATGCCCAAGTCAACACTTCACGACCGGCTGAAGCTCTACAACATCAACCCTAAAGCTTTTCTGCCGCATGAAAAAAAGAGCTAAAACAAATTCGTTGATAGATTTTTAAGGTTTTAAAATGATTGTTTTTATCAACACTTTTCTGACTGTTCCCCGGATCAGAAGAGTGTTGATTTTGTTTTTTATTTTATCACGAAGTTCATTTTTTCCATCAGAAGTGTCTAACTGCTCGAAAGAAAAATCCTCGATCTCTCTTTGCAATGCATCTCGAAGCATGGCTTCACGGTCCTTCATTTCGATGATCACTTCGGGCGCCATTCCCTCGACAAACAACTCAAGTGCAACCATTGGATTGCGACCCGAAGTGGCCCCTCGGCGTAAATTCACAACCATCTTTGGCATTAAAAATAGATTTTGTGTTGATCTTAAATTGTCGTAAAAAGGTTCCATTTCAGTTTCAGGATCATACTCAATGGCCTCATCTGCCACGGCACTCAAAGAAGGAATAAACAGCTCATCTTCATTGCGAATAAAGCCATGTTTATAACTCTGAAAAATAAAGGCAGAAGTTGCGATAGCAAAAATTAGTAGGCCTACTCCCGCCAGCTTTTCTTTGAGAGTTAATTTTTTAAAAGACGCAGCCTGTTTTTGTAAAGCCCCACCCAATCTTACGATTTGAGCTTTGAAATTTTTAATGATCGAATCGCGACCGTCAGTTGCAAGGTAATAACTAAAGTTTTTGAATCGAACTAAAAGGCCACGAGCGTAAAGAAAAAACTTAAAGCGCAGCCTCTTAATAACCAAAAACAGTCGGGGCATAAATGGCAAGACCCGAACTGTTATTTTTTTGAATTTGCTCCCGTGCTTCCAAAGTTCGATCTCATCGGCAACCTGTTGCTCGGAATCAGACAGCAAAATATCTTGGGCCACCAGAGTTTTATCGGCGCCAATCGCCTGCAGCCCCTTGGTAAAATCAGGATGTTCATTCTCTAAAAAAGCGTCGAGCCCAAACTCATCTAGCTCCGAGGGATAGTCCGGTAAAGCATCTTCTTCAGGAGCAGGCTCTGTATTTTTTTGAACGCTATTTGGCACACTGCTATCAGCACCGCTTGGTACGTCGATTTCAGAAACAGCGTTTTTTGCAGTGCTATTTTCTTCACCTTTTGCGGGCAAATCCTTATCAGCCAAGTTGCTTCCCTCATCAGCCGTCAACAGGCCTTTAGTCTAAACAAAAAACAAGACTCTTCCTCAGTCTAAAAACAACTAGTCACTTCAGCAAGATATTTTAGGTTGTGTCCTGAATTAGGCTACACTGACAGAATGAAAACGAAAAAACTTAAGCTTCTTGCCCTAGGCACAATTTTTACAGCAATTTTTGGAAATGCGCTTTCAGGCTGTTCTTTACTGCAAAGAAATCCAGACAGTGGCTATGGCAGTGCCACTGCTAAGCCCAGCACTCGCAGTAAAGTCATAACAGATGCAGTGGCGAACACCCCTTCTTCAAAAACAGAAAAGGCAAAATTGCAAAACCTTGAAAACAGTCTCAATACTCGCAAAGAAGTAGAGCAATATTCAAAGCTGCTGCCTTGGTTTAAAACCGATCAAGAACGCCTTGAATTTTTGGGGCAAGGCAATTTTGAGCAAAAACAAAAATGGCTCAATGAGCAGAACTTTTTGGCTCGACCTCAGCAGGTCACAAATGAAATGAAAGAACTGGTCGATGCTCAAGACATCACCGTCGGTATGCCACAAAGTTTAGTTAAAAAAAGTTGGGGCGATCCAGATGCCGTTGAGGTCTCTGGTAACCCTCAATTTCGCAACGAAAGATGGCGCTACAATAAATACGTTTCAACAAATGATGGCTACAAAGCCGAAAAAAAATCAGTCTACTTTGAGGGCGGCAAAGTTGTCGGCTGGGAAGTAGAATAACAGTAGAATCGAGCGTGGCTCAATCAATGAGCCTCGTCCCAGTTAAGCCCGATTGCCATATTGGCTTTCAGCGGCACTTTCAGGTGGACCACAGACTCCATGATTTTTACAATTTGAGGCGCCTCTCGTTGCACTTCTTGCGGTGCCCCTTCAAAAATCAATTCGTCATGCACTTGTAGAATCATTTTAAGCTTTGACGTTTTCGACAGCTCAATCATGGCTCGCTTGACGATATCGCTGGCCGAGCCTTGAATCGGCGCATTGATCGCAGCCCTTTCGCCAAACTTACGAATCATTCCGTTGCTTGATTTAAGCTCGTCGATATACCGACGACGGCCATCCAAGGTGGTGACAAAACCCTGCTCTTTGGCTTTGGCAATAGTGTCTTCGATATAATTCTGCACGCGTGAAAATCTCTCAAAATAGCGCTTGATAATATCTTGAGCCTCTCCGCGTGGAATTCCAAGTGTCTCGGCCAAGCCAAAAGCGCCTTGTCCGTAAGCGATACCAAAGTTTACGGCCTTTGCAGTTCTTCGCATCTCGGAAGTCACATCCGCCAATTTGACTGAAAACACTTCACTGGCGGTGGCTGTATGAATATCTAAATCTTGCTCAAAAGCTCGGATGAGATTGGGGTCATCAGAGAAGTGAGCCAAAACTCTGAGCTCAATCTGACTGTAATCGACTGAAAGTAATACTTGATCTTTTTCGGCGATGAAGGCTTTGCGAACACGCGCGCCACGCTCTGTTTTGATCGGAATGTTTTGCAGATTAGGATCTATGCTCGAAAGGCGACCTGTTGCAGTTAGCGCTTGATTGAAGGTCGAGTGAATACGACCATCTTCTTTGACCATTAACGGAAGAGCATCCACATAAGTTGACTTAAGTTTGGCTAGCTCTCGGTATTGCAAAATGTACGGAATGATCTCGTGCTCTTTAAGAAGTTTTTCGAGCACTTCGTTGTCTGTCGAGTAACCCGTTTTGGTTTTTTTGTAAGCCGTCAGCTTGAGCTTCTCAAATAGGATCTGTGACAATTGTTTAGGACTTGCGATATTGAAATCACTGTCTGCCAAACGATGAATTGTGCTTTCAAGCTCACGCAACTCAAGACCCAAGCTCTTGCTTTCAACAGCGAGTAGCTCTCGATCGAGTTTGATACCAAAACTTTCCATGCGATATAGAATACTGGCAACAGGAAGCTCTAGATCATGATAAATATTTTCAACTTCAGTGCGGACGAGTTCTGCCCTCAAATTAGTTTCGAGCAAAATTTGAGACTGAATAAGATCACTCGAACTCGGAAGTTCAGGTAAGACTCTCCCGGTCATCCACGAATAAATCTTATCAAACTCTTGATACTCTCCGGGGCGAAGTGCATAGGCCGCAAGTAAAGAGTCCCAGCCGGCCACCGGGTTTTGAATTTTTATCTGATGCCAAAATGTTTTTAAATCATGGCCTTTGAGTTGCAGCTGAAGACTTCCTATCGACTGACCTAACTCCTGAAGATCTCCCTGAATTTCAAAAACTGTCTGGCCATCACTGAGGCAAACTCCACGCTCTCCCGAAAAAAACCACACCAAGCTATCTGGCTTAAACTTTGTCGCAAGA
Source organism: Pseudobdellovibrionaceae bacterium (assembly GCA_947374445.1). GTDB lineage: Bacteria > Bdellovibrionota > Bdellovibrionia > Bdellovibrionales > Bdellovibrionaceae > CANCBY01. Next base: position 218 of record CANCBY010000198.1, on the reverse strand, counting down.
TCTTTTGCCGCCAAAGGCTCGGTTCCAAGGGCAGGTAGCGTTGAGTCGGCTATTGAGCTCTCTGCGATTTTTGAATTTTCAAAACTCGCTGAAGCACTCAAAGCAAAGTCAGAGGCTTTGGTAGATCGTTTGCTCTCACCCGACGTTGCACTCCCCGCTTTTGAGATCAAAGTCCCTTCGATCAAGGCTTTTTCAAAAGACTTGAAGTTCAACTCTTG
>CANCBY010000197.1 GCA_947374445.1 Pseudobdellovibrionaceae bacterium | reverse complement strand
TTTTTTGGCCATAGTCGTCCTTTTTTTACCTTGGTTAAAACGAAAGGATCGAATTAACATGATGTCTGGAGGAGTGCAAAAGGGACTTGTCGCCAAAGACAGGTATAGCGCTATGCATTAATATGATCGATCAGCAATTGAAGCAAGAGGTAAGCGCTCTCCTCAAATCACAATTCGGATTTGACCACTTTCGGGGCGAACAAGAGGCGATCTTGCTCGAGGTTTTAGCTGGGGGTAGTGCCTTAGCGTTGATGCCGACCGGGATGGGGAAGAGTCTTTGCTATCAGCTGCCGGCGGCGCGCTTGAAAAAAGGCGGACCTGAGCTGGTTTTGGTGATCTCGCCATTGATTGCTTTGATGCAAGATCAGGTCGATAAAGCTCGGCAAGCCGGGATCGATGCGATCTTTATTAATTCTTCGCTGACCAAAGAGGACCGTGAGCAGCGGCAAGAGCAGCTCCGCCGAGGGCGGCATCAGTTGCTTTTTGTGACTCCAGAGCGTTTTCGTAAGAATGAGTTTTTAGAGATTGTGAAGGGCCGAAAGATTTCGTTGTTAGCGGTCGATGAGGCTCATTGTATTTCGCAGTGGGGGCATGATTTTCGTCCTGATTATTCGCGTCTTGGTGAGTTTCGTGAGCTCTTAGGAAATCCTCCCACCTTGGCGCTAACTGCGACGGCGACTCCCGCTGTGCAAAAAGATATTTTGCAGCAGTTGGGACTTTTGGAGAGCCCAACATTTTCTTCAGGCATTGAGCGAACGAATTTGGCGCTGACGGTGCATGATGTTTATGGCACAGACGAAAAAATCAGAGGCATGATGGGCCTTCGGTATCAACATCCAGGGCCTGCGATTTTTTACTTTTCTCTGATTCAGTCTTTGTACAAGGCCTCTGAGGAGCTGGCGCGGATGAATATTCGTCACTGGGTTTATCATGGCCAACTTCAGCCCGAAGATCGCAGACGCAATCAGCGCGATTTTTTGAGCTCCGAGGATGGGTTGATTTTAGCGACGCCGGCGTTTGGTTTGGGAGTAGACAAATCCAATGTGCGCCTTTTGGTTCACAACGAAATTCCGAACTCTATTGAGTCTTATTATCAAGAGGTGGGCCGCGCGGGGCGCGATGGAAAGCCTTCGGCCTGTCATTTATTTTTTGATCAAGATGATGTTTCGATTCAAATGGATTTTATCAAGTGGGCTAACCCTGAGCCCGAATTTATTCGGCAAGTTTATCATTTGATTGCGCGGGGTGGGCCGGGGCTTGCTGCCGACGGAGTTGATTTTTTGCGCTCGCAGATGAATTTTTATAATAAACGAGACTACCGTGTTGAAACGGCGCTGAACCTTTTGGAGCGATGGGATTGTTTACGACCACAAAATTCGCGGCTGGGTTTTGAGGCTGCGTGCGAGCCAACCGCAGAGCAGCTGCAAGAGCTAGAGAGCAAAAAGCGGGTGCAGTCCGGGAGTCAGAAACTTTTAGAGATGGTGCGCTTGGCTCAAAAGACCGAGGGATGTCGCATGCTCGAGATCTACAATTATTTTGGCCATACTAAAAATAATCAGGGCTTGGATCTCAAGCCCTGCGGTATTTGTGATCTGTGCGTTGCCTCTGCGATAACCAAGGATTAAGCCACGGCTTTCAAATTTGTCGCCGTGCGGTCGCCTGCTGTCAGGCTTTTCGCATCAGCTTTAGCAACCGAAAAGACAAAGCGAGTATTGGAATGATTTTCATCAAGCCAGATTTTGCCGTTCTGACTTTTCAAAACTCTCTCTGCCAAATTGAGGCCCAATCCAAAACCACCGGCCGTTGGATTGTGTGGACTTGAAGCAGCCGCGCCTTTTGTTGTGAAGAAGGGCTTGAAAATATGGTCTTTGTGGCTGACCGGAATTCCTTCGCCTGAATCTGTCACTGAAAATTGAACCTGACCGCCTACGTCTGCGGCTTCGACTCTAATCCAAGCCCCACTGGCTCTGTTTGCTAGTGCCTCGACCGAGTTTTGGATCAGAATCTTTATAACTTGGTGTATGTCGGCAGGACGACAGCTGGCAGCTAGATCTGACGGAGGCGCAATGAACTCAATTTGAATTTCCTTATTGAGGACTTCGTCTTTTGTCATGGCAGCGGAGTCGTCAAAAATCTTTTTAACCTTAACGGATTCTAGCGGATTTCTCGAAACACTTTGAGTCATGGCGCGAAAGGCGTTGAGCGTTTCATTGATCCGGAGACTCATTTTAAGTATTGAACTTAATGTTTCTTGTACTTTTTCGGTTTCAAGTGGACCGCTTTTAAGTTTGAACAGACTGAATTCAGCCATGTTTGTAACGACCGCCAGAGGGTTTTTAAGCTCGTGGATCAGTCCTCCGGTGATCTGGCCAATTTGCACAAGGCCTTCTCGATCACTAACAGAAGAGGTGCCGATCTCTAGGTTGCGACATTTTTGCTCGAGCTCGTGAATGCGGCTGCTGGCATTTCTGAATGCCCATCTAGCAAGAAGTAGATTGATGCTGACAGCGAATCCCGCCAACACAAAACAGAAAAAACCGGTCAGAATGAGGAAACGGCTTTGGCGGGCTTCTGACGAAGATTCGAGCTGATTGATGAGGCTCTCGAAATGAAGCGGTGATGCACTCACTTCCTTTGAGGTCAACCAGTCGATATCTGCTGCACTTGCTTTGCTCGCAATCAAAGCTTTGATTTTTGCAATAAGCTCAATGCTGAATGTATGAACTCCATTGTCTCCGTAGAAGGCTTTTTGCATATCTGAAGGAACTTCATAAACTCTGCCGTCAAGGAAAGGCTCTGAGCCTGTCAAAATCTTATGATTTTTTTCAAATGAAATGTTGGTAGCGGCAAGGTCTCTCATTAGCTTTTCTTTTTCTTCGGGGACCTGTGCGCGCAGGGCTTGCTCTAAAAGAAAAGTCGACTTACTGGCCAAGGCTTTTTGTTGATGAGCCAACCCCGATACCTCAAAGTCAACTTGGGTGGCCGACTTGTAGCGAATCACTTGAACGAGTGCCAAGGAGACAAGCACAAGGCAGTTGAATATTTGAAAAATAGATTTGAGCTTAAAAATTTGACGAAGACTTAATTGATTTATTTCCATGCCTTATTTATCGGCTTAATCCCAGCAGACACTGAGCTTTTGGGGCAAATTTTTAGCGATTAACAAGGCACTTAGTACAAATTTAAGAAATTGGTTTCGAATTGCGACTTGTTAGTTGTCTCAATTTGAGAACTGTTTGAGATCGAAGATCAGACTTAATGGGTGACAAAATCTATTTGTCTGCTCATTCTTATCTTTATGATATTTCCGGATCCACGAGCCCCGACTGAAGACGGTTTGATCGCCATTGGCGGAGAGCTTACAACTGAAAGTCTCTGTGAGGCCTACAGCAAAGGAATATTTCCTTGGCCTCAAGAGGGTCTCCCGATGCTTTGGTTTTCGCCAGAGCAAAGAGGAGTGTTAGAATTTGCAGACTTTCATATTTCTTCGAGCCTAAAAAAATTTTCGCGAAACAATCCTCAGCTTTTTTTTACATTGAATCAAGCTTTCGAAGAAGTGATTCGCGGGTGTCGCGAACAAAAAAGAACAGATCAAAATGGAACTTGGATCCTTGAGGAGATGGAGATGGCCTATCTCGAACTTTTTGAGGCAGGGTACACGATATCTTTGGAGTGTTGGGAACCCTTGGGCTTGGGAGACGCTCCGGTTTTGGTCGGTGGTATTTACGGAGTGTTACTTAATGGACTCTTCTCCGGCGAGAGTATGTTTCACCGTCGGACCAATGCTTCGAAGATGTGCCTATGGAGACTTGTGGAACACTTGCAGTCTCTGGGTCATAAGTGGATGGACATACAGATGGTGACTCCATTGCTTTCAGCGTTTGGTGGCAAATATATTTCGCGTGAAGAATTTCTACAAAAAAAAGGAATCTGAGTTCTTAGTACCTTAAGAACTTCGACAGTTTTTGAAACTTAATATTATCTCGCAAATGAGGGTCTAGATCGTCGTCTCAAATTGGGAAGGGAGAGTAATTAGCTCAAGCCATGAGCGTGTATGTCGATATAATATTAGGAGATGACCATGAGCAATGACCGATTTTTTACAAAAGAAAAAGCGCAGCTAGAAATTTATGGCAAGTCGGGGACTGTGATTGCCGACATGAAAAATCTTTCTGTTTCTGGCGCTTGCTTGGAGTGGACGCAAGAAGATGTCAACTTGATCAAGGGCGATCTTGTGCGAGTCACTGTTTATTTAAAGGCGCTCAATCGCAAGCACAATCTTAGCGGCGAAGTTATATGGCGTGATGGCAAAAAAACCGGAATCACTTTTATTCGCCCAGATCAAGTGCTCGATAGAATGGTCGACAGAGCATAAAACAGAACACACCAAGCGACAAAAAACAAAAGAGTGGCCAGCAGGGCGCTCTTTTTTTGTTTCCAAAGTATCTTTACAATTTCTATCACAGGTGGGCGAGTGCGGGCTTTGGCCTCGATAAGTTGCTGTCTTAGCTTTACAGCAAGTGCTTGAGCTAAAGCCAAGCGCTGAGGCGGCTCTAGTTTTTTGAATTGCACGGCCACGAGAATTGTATTGGCATTTTTAGTCTCTAAACGGGTGACGAGACCGTGGCAAGCCATGCTGCCTGCTGTGGGCCCTGTGCCTGGCACCTGGAATTGAATTTTTATAAATTCTCCCACGATGGGGCAGAGGTCAGGTGGTGCCGTGAAGGCTAGGCCTGAGAGTGAAATGTTTTGAATTTCTGTGGCTTCTTCCCAAGGGGTTTGTCGGGGGCCCGCAACGCGTACCAGTGTATTGTCTTGAGGAATCAAAACGTAACGGGGGTGTCTGGAGTGGTACTG
>CANCBY010000196.1 GCA_947374445.1 Pseudobdellovibrionaceae bacterium | reverse complement strand
CGGCCTCACCCTGAACATTTACTTTTAGCTCGCGCTGGATGCTTTCAATTTTATGCTCTTGCATGGTTTTCAAAAGCTCAGAGAAAGTTCTAAAATATTCTAGCGTGAGAAGCTCGCGCACAGGGCGTCCCAAAAATCGATTGGGATCTCACTTCAACAAACTGCCAGCATGACGATTGATAGTGGTGATGCGTCCATTGCGATCGACAGAAATTACCCCGGCACTGACATTACCAAGAACCACCTCAACATAGCGGGTGTGGCGATCCAAGTTGTCGAGTGTTTCGCGGAGGCTGAGGTTGGCAGATTTTACTTCTCGCTCTGATTTTGCCAAATTGACTGTCATGAGATTGAAGGATTCGACCAGGCTCGAAATTTCTTCGGAGCCAGACATTACTTCAACTGGCGCGTAGTCACCACCTGCCACACGCTTGGTGGCTCGGCCCAAAAGGACTAGCGGGATAGATAATTGTTTTGCGAGATAAAATCCGAACCAGGTCGCAGCCAATAAAATTACGAGAGTCATCAAGCCCAAAATGATCAGGTAGATGGACTTCAGTGGATATTCCAGTGGATTGACATCGCGAAACTCATCATAGGCTGTGGTGATGTCGTTCATTTTAGAAATGAGCGACAGCGGCACAAAGCTCGAAACTACAATGGCTCCGCGGTCAGCTCCCTCTTTGACAGGAACGATCACGCGGACAAGATTTCCATCTCCGAACTGATGAATGGTTGAGGAGTCCACATGTTGTTTGACCCCTTTTTGCAAAAACTCGAGTGACACAGGAGGAATCAACGGAATGGTTTCATCATTTGAAACGACAAGCTCTCTGCCGCCAAAAAGCGAAGGATAGTATTCGACCGCATCCAAAGAAAAATTTCTTTGCGCGGCTGAAAGGCGCATTTTGATTTCGCGTGGACCACCGGCTGTTCTTATTTGTCCCGCAACCTCGTGGGCAAAATGATAATTCTTTTTCTTAGCTTGGAAGTAATAGGCATTAGTAACCTCTAGAGAACTTTTAAGAACACCAGCCATTTTAACGCTAAACCATTTATCAAAACTCGAATTGATATAAAACACGGACGTGAAAAATATAAGAACTGTGGGAACAAAACTAAAAGTCACAAAAGCCGCAATCAGTTTGGCCTTGAGGCTACTGCCAAGAACCTTGCCTCGGCGTTCAACAAAGACCTTCACAACATTTCGGAAAATCAAAAACAATAACAGCAGCAGCAAGATAATATTGAAATTAACTAAACCAAAAAAGAAAATGGAGTGAACAAAGGGGAGCTGCTGGCTGATCGAGAAAAGCCGGACCTCAAAGCCTGTTAAAAGCAGAAAAAGAAAGGCGACAAAAAATATAATAACGATTTCGCGTTTTCGTTTTTTTAGCTCTTTTGGCCGGGATGCATCCATCCTGAATTAAATACCCTCTCTGACGAGCTTCAACAAGGTTAAAAACCTTTATGCATTGAGCTCAACAGGGATTTTAGGGAAAACAAGTATGACCTTTGTTCCAGTCTCCGATTCATCATTTTGACTGGTCGAGGATTGCACCTCGAGCCGCCCCTGAAACAGCTCCATGTACTCTCGGATAAGCGAGCTGCCGAGCCCGCTGCCCTTTTCATTTTGAGTCCCTTCGGTGGAAAAAGCTTGAGATGAAAAAAATATTTTCTCAATCAAATTTTTTGGAATTCCGACACCCTGATCTTCAAAGACAAGACGATAGCTTTGCGCTTGCTCTTCAACAAAAATTGAAATTGTGCCACCGCTTTTGGAAAACTTGATAGAGTTTGAAATGATATTAGATATCACTTGGTGAGCCAGGGCCGTGCGGTCCGCATAAACCTCAATATTCTCTGGAACCAATATTTTTAACTTCAAATTTTTATTTTCTAGAGGATCTTGATAAAAGTACAAAACCTCAGCAACAACTTCGTGTAAAGAAACTGCTCTCAATTCAATAGACTCTTTGAAGCTCTTGAAGGCCTCTTCTTTTTTAACCATGCCCAAAATCTCATTCATTTTTTGAATTGTATGACCCATCTTCGATAACATAGGCTGGTCCTCTGCGTCGCTCAATCGCCTTTGAATGCGAACAAAATAACCGGACAAAATGGCCATCGCGTTTGAAACATCATGAGACAAAACCTTAACAAGACGGTGGTAATGCTCTTTTTCTGCAGCGCTCTCTAGAGCTTGACGTCTTTCGATGTCCAAAATATTGAGCTTGTAAGCCAAACCCAATGAAATAACCACCATCTCAACCAAACTCCCAAATAGTAGACCATGATTAAAAAGCGCAGAGCTTGGCAGCAGGCCATAGAGGGCTCCAAAATAACCCGAAACGCCTGCAAATAAGAAGGCCCAAGACATCAAAAAGAATTTTGAAACTCTACCACCAAGGCGAAGACTCATCACCCCGGCAGTGATCAGAGAAACTAACGTCAGGCCAACTACTAAATCTGTGACATAGCCCATCTTATCCCAAAAAAGAGAAGTATGGAGCAAAAGCCCCTCCACAAAAACAACTGCAGCTAGACATCCGAACGTCCAAAAAAAATAGATAGCTCGTGGTAAGTATTTAGAGAGGTGCAAAAATCGATGAGTAAAAGCAAGTGCTGTTATCACCGACAAAGCAGAAAAGCACATTAGATAATCAGAAAAAACAAATCCAAACCCGCCTAAGAAATAACTATCAACAACTCCATGAAGAACACAGATCGTAGCTCCTAGAGTCATTGCGAAAATAGAATAGTAGAGAAAACCCTTATCGACGGTGTAAAGTCCAATCAGAAAATTGAAAAGTATCAAACATCCGATTCCACCAATATACAGAAAAAAATAGGATTTTTGCCCTGACTCTTCCTCAAGAAAGGTCTGCAGGTCTGCCATCGCAAATCTAGTAGAAAGAGAATGGTGAGAAATTCTTTTAATATAAAAATCTTTTTTAGAATGAGCGGGCAAATTGACTAGAAAACCCGGAAGCCGAGTTTTTAGGGACCTCTCAACAAGCGGAACTCCACCGCCAGCCATCTGTCCTAGGCTCCCCTGATCATCGTAAAGCTCAAGACGCCCAACCAGTGCCGATGTAAAATAAATCACTCTCTCGAGAGATTTATCAGTGGAATTATCCAGTGAAATTTTAATCCAAATATTTTTAGACGAGTATCCAGCTTTAAGATCCTGACCTATCAACTTTTGATAGGGTAAAGAACGATAGCTAACAGCTTCTGCATTCTCAAATGAGGTCATGACAGCAGCGGAAATATCTTGAATTTTACCACTTGTATCAGCTTGGACCGAGGCTTGAGAAAAGGCTGTAAGACTGAATGACAATAGAGCAAGAAGTGAGAGAGAAATTCTTCGCATAGTTCTCTATATTTTGCGAAGGATCGAATATTAGCAAGTCGCAAGTGGCTGTCGAAAAAGCCAAAAAAATAGCATAGACATTAGGCTGGGAAACAAAAGTCACGGGCCCCCGAACCGGGCCCGTAAAAGCACAAACTACATCAAATATTCTTTATAGAGAGCCTGACCCACATGAAAAGAAGGCCCGCCGTTGTTGATCAGCTTCAAGCAAAGAGCCTTAGCTTGATCAAGCTCCAACACCGTATCATTGGCGATGATTTGAAGGCCTGTTTGAGTTTTTGCAGAATCCAAAAGGAGCTTCGCATTTACAATGCTCACTTTTTGTTGCAAGCGGCCTAAGATAAGACCGGCAGTAAGACCAGAGATTTGAGCAGAAGCAATTGTACTAACAGTTGTAGCATCTGACATGAGGGGCTCCTATTTTCGTTTTTTGGGTTGGGGTTTATTTTTTTTCAAACTTGGTTTTGTTTTCTTTTTTGTTTTGAGATCACGAAGAAGACCGATCATCTCCAAAGTCACCTCGGCGGCCTCGCGCCCCTTGTGCCCGTGCTTACCCCCGACACGGTCAAAAGCTTGCTCGTCATTTTCTGTTGTCAAAACACCAAAGCCTATCGGCTTTTTGTATTGAAGCATCAGCTGTGTCACCCCACGCTCCACGCTGTTGCAAACGTAATCATAATGAGAGGTCTCGCCGCGGATCACGCAGCCGAGCGCAACAACACCGTCACAGCCTTGATCAAACAGAGCTTGAATCGTCAACGGGATCTCAACAGCCCCCGGGACTTTGACGGCGTAAATTTCAATTTTATCGGATTCTATAGACTGAAGATAGTCGAGGGCTCCCTCTTCTAACTTGTCGGTCACATCGCTATTGAAGCGTGACGTGACCACTCCGATTTTGAGTGCTTTGTTTTTCATCGTTTTCACTTTCATCTTTGAGTGGAACAAAATCTAGTATTTCTAAATCAAAAGCCTTAAGGCCTATTCGCTTTTCAACTGTGTTCGAAAGCAGGCGTATCTTTTGTGCACCGATAGCTCGCAGAATTTGTGCACCGATACCATAATCGCGGTGATCCATCTCGCGAACGGATTGCTCTCCACTGATTGACTTGGCCATAGATTTGATCTCAGCCACCAAGCCTTGCGGACGATTAGAGCCGCGGATGAGGAGCAATGCACCTGAGCCTTCGTCAGAGATTTTTTTAAGAGCTTGTTGCAGAGAAGTTTCGCCAGCCTGCAAAGTTGAAAATAAATCTCGAGTGTAAGAGTCGGCCTGAACACGAACTAAAGCCGGTGTGTCTTTGTCGATCTCGCCCTTTTGCAGGACCAAATGCTCGACACCATCAAGGCGACTTTTGAAAACGCGCGCCTTGAATTGATTCATCTCTGGCGGAAGCTCTGTCGTGAAAATTTCTTCGACCAAAACTTCACGAGAAAGTCTGTACTCGATCAAATCAACAATCGTTCCGATTTTAATTCCGTG
>CANCBY010000195.1 GCA_947374445.1 Pseudobdellovibrionaceae bacterium | reverse complement strand
GCAAACAATAGATCTTGAGGAGGCTCGCCAGCTTGCTCAGGATGAGCCTGCTTGAGCTTAGCCCATCGCTCATCAAATATTTTTTTGAGATCGGCACTGGCTTGTCCAAGATTTGATCCGCCGGATGGCAATGGATTGTAGTCAACAGCAGAAGGTCTTGGCCAAAAATATTCTGGCTTCTCGAATTTCTGTGCAATGAGGCGCGAGCCAATAACTTGCCCACCTCGCGATACAAAATCTCCGCTCGCCTGACGAGGAAACAAGCTTTGCGCGACTCCCGTCATCATCAAAGGATAGATAAGCCCCAAGAGCAAAGTCATAAACAATTTAAATCGAATTGCAGGTAAAACGTATTTCATAAATAAACTCCTTGAAACTACACCAGACCAATAGAGGTGATTACGATATCAATAACTTTAATTCCTACAAACGGTATGACCACGCCACCAACTCCGTAAATTAAGATATTTCTTCTGAGAATTTTTGACGATCCCTCCGCGCGGTATGGCACACCCTTGAGTGCGAGCGGAATCAACGCCACTATCACGAGCGCATTAAAAATCACCGCGCTCAAAATAGCACTCTGCGGAGAAACCAACTTCATCACATTTAAAATTGCCAGCGGGCCAACATTTGGACTTGGTGCTCCCGCTTGCGTCGCTTGAACAATATAAAGCGTGCTAAACAGCGCAGGCAAAATGGCAAAATATTTTGCCACGTCATTGGCAATACTAAAGGTCGTTAGCGATCCTCGAGTCATCAAGAGCTGCTTTCCAATCTCGACGATCTCTATCAATTTTGTCGGATTGCTATCGAGATCCACCATGTTACCGGCTTCGCGGGCCGCTTGGGTTCCGGTGTTCATCGCAACTCCCACATCGGCCTGAGCTAAAGCGGGAGCATCGTTGGTTCCGTCTCCGGTCATTGCCACAAGATGCCCCATGGCCTGCTCATCACGGATGCGTTTTAGTTTTGCCTCCGGCGTGGCTTGAGCCATGAAATCATCAACGCCCGCCTCCGCCGCAATGGCAGCTGCTGTCAATGGATTATCTCCAGTGATCATTACAGTTCGAATTCCCATTTTTCGAAGTTCTGAAAAGCGTTCTTTGATTCCGCCCTTAACTACGTCTTTGAGTTGAACAACACCCAAAAGTTCTTTGCCATCACAAACAGCGAGCGGTGTGCCACCTTTTTTTGTAACGCCATCAATCAGGCTGTCTAAATCATGAGGAATCATTCCGCCCATATTTTTAATATAATCCTTGATCGAATCGCCAGCGCCCTTGCGAATACTTCGTTGGCTACCATTAGCTGACTGAAAATCAATTCCACTCATACGTGTATTGGCAGAAAAGGGAATGAACTGAGCTTGAGCCGGCTGCAAACTTTCGGCCCGCATTGAGAAAAGATCTTTTGCAAGAACAACAATCGAGCGCCCTTCGGCGGTTTCATCTGCAAGCGATGCCAGTTGGGCGGCTTCGGCAAGTCTTTCTGCAGCCACTCCTTGCACCGGCAAAAAGGCAGAAGCCATCCGATTGCCTAATGTGATCGTTCCAGTTTTATCTAAGAGCAGAACGTCGATATCTCCTGCGGCTTCAACGGCACGGCCACTTGTTGCAATAACATTTCTTCGGATCAAACGATCCATACCACTGATTCCGATGGCGCTTAAAAGTCCGCCGATCGTTGTAGGAATTAAACAAACCAAAAGTGCAATCAAAACCGGAACCGTAACGATCGCACTCAGATCTTGACCGGTAGCTGCGGCACTGTAATCAGTCAGCGGTTTGAGTGTCATGACGGCCAAAACAAAGATGATTGTAAGACCTGACAGAACAATACTCAGAGCGATTTCGTTTGGAGTCTTTTGTCGCTTAGCTCCTTCAACCAACGAGATCATTCGGTCTAAAAAACTATGTCCAGGTTCAGCCGTGATACGAACAAGAATTCGATCACTGATCACTTTTGTTCCGCCTGTGACAGCACTTCGATCTCCACCGGATTCTCTTATCACCGGTGCAGACTCTCCCGTGATGGCCGACTCATCCACGCTCGCGATACCGTCAATGACTTCGCCATCGCCAGGAATGATATCGCCAGCTTCACAAACAACGACGTTGCCTTTTTTTAAATCCGCGGCGCTGATTTTAGATTCTTTATCTGCTGTCAAAAGTCTTGCAACAGTCTGAGTCCTTGTTTTTTTCAAGCTCTCAGCCTGGGCCTTGCCACGTCCTTCTGCAAGAGCTTCGGCAAAGTTTGCAAACAAGACCGTAAACCAAAGCCATAATGAGATCTGAAATTCAAAGAGCTTCGATCCATGGCCGATATTGAAAACCACATATACCGTGGTCATCGCGGCGCCAATGAGTGTGACAAACATCACCGGATTTTTCATTTGAATCCGTGGGTCTAATTTCAAAAAGGACTCTTTCAATGCAGGAACAACAAGCTTTGCATCAAACAATGGATTTTTCATATTCTCTTTAACATCTGACATAAACACCCCTTAAAAAGTTTGGCCCTTAAGCATCATTAAATGCTCAACAATAGGCCCAAGCGAAAGCGCCGGAAGAAAAGTTAAAGCTCCAACAATCAAAATTACACCCACTAGCAAAAGAGCAAATAGCCCCGTATCGGTTTCAAATGTGCCCGAAGATGGTGGCGAATATTTTTTCTGAGCCAAGCTCCCAGCAACAGCAAAAATAGGGATGATGATTGCAAATCGCCCAATGAGCATAGCCACCGCAAGCATCAAATTATAGTAGGGAGTGTTCGCATTCAGTCCTGCAAAGGCACTTCCGTTATTGGCCGCAACCGAAGTAAAGGCATAGAGAATTTCAGAAAAACCATGGGGTCCTTTGTTACCAAGACTCGCAAGTGCTATTGGCGAGACTGCAGATATTGCTGTGCCAATCAAGATCGAAGCACAAGGAGCTAAAATCGCAAGTATGACCATCATCATATCTCGCGCTTCGATTTTTTTACCGAGATACTCAGGAGTTCTGCCGACCATAAGACCTGCAATAAAAACCGTCAGCAAGACGAACAAGAGCATGCCGTAAAGTCCAGCTCCGACCCCGCCAAAAATGATTTCACCCAACATCATATTGAGCATAGCCACACCACCAGAAAGCGGAGAGAGTGATGAGTGCATCGCATTCACCGCTCCGCAAGAGGCCGACGTAGTTATCGATGAAAAGAAGACGCTGTTGAAAACTCCAAAGCGGGCTTCTTTGCCTTCCATCAAACCAGCTTGCTGAAATACTGGATTGGTCGAATATTCAGACACCAACGAAATCGAGGTCAGTGCAACGAACATAAAAAGCATAGTCGCAAAAAGCACCCAACCATGCTTGCGAGAATTGGTCATTAATCCGTAAGTGTAGGTTAAGGCACTGCCGATTGAAAAAATTGACAGCATTTGCAAAAAATTTGAAAGTGGTGACCAGTTCTCAAAGGGATGAGCCGCATTGGCGTTAAAAAATCCTCCCCCGTTGGTGCCAAACATTTTTATTGCCACCTGAGAGGCAACAGGCCCCAGCGCAATTGTTTGCTTGAGCCCCTCAAGAGTTGTTACATCGATATATTTAGAAAAAGTTTGAACGACACCTTGGCCTACCAAAACAATCGTGAAAATCACGCACACAGGCAAAAGAATGTAAACCACTGCACGAGTTGTATCGACCCAAAAATTTCCAATGCTTGCAGACGACCTTCTGGCAATTCCGCGAGTCAATGCAATCGCAACAGCAATTCCGCAGGCGGCACTCAAAAAATTCTGAACAGCCAGCCCCGCCATCTGAGTGAGATAACTCATCGTCACCTCTCCCGAATAGCCTTGCCAGTTTGTATTGGTAATAAAGCTCACCGAGGTGTTCAAAGCAGAGTGCCACGAAACATTTGCCAATCCTTGCGGATTTAGCGGCAACCAGGCTTGAGTCATCTGAAAAGCCATCAAGACAAGAGCACCAACAACATGAAAAACCATAAACGCAATGGCATAGCCCTTCCATGTCATTTCTTCGCGAGGATTTACCCCCGAAATCTTGTAAGTCAGCCGCTCGAGCCAACCCAAAGGCTTGTGCAAAAATGTCGTCTGACCTTGAAACACGCGCGCCATGAATTTGCCTAGCGGAGGCGTGATCGCAATCAGCAAAGCCACAAATACAATAAACTGGATGAAGTCGTTGACCTTCATAAAAGCCTCAAAATCTTTCTGGGTTAAAAAGGGCATACGTCAAATAAACAAGAACAGCGCAACCAATGACCCCAGCAACAATGAATTCCATGAATCCTCCAAGTTTTTCATCACTTCTTTCACTTTCAATGTAGAAGGGAGCGCGTAAAAAAGCTGTAAAGACGTGATTCTTTACAGCTTTTTTACGCGACCAAGTGCAGCTTACGTACTCTGGATAAACACAAAATCGAGAACACCTGAAAGGACTGACTCACAATGAGAAGTATGAAAAGAATGAAAAAAAATATTAAAACAGTAGCACTTGGACTGGCTATTGGTCTTATAACTCTGCAGACCCATGCCGAAGTCGCAACCGAAGCCGAGGTAAAAGCTGCCGACGAAGCTCTGGCAGCGCAAGAAGCAAAAGCAGCACCATCAACTCCGCCCGCAGCAGAACCTTTTGCCTTTGCAGACTTCACTTGGCTGAATGGAAATAGCCGCCAAAAGACTTCAGTGCTCGATACAAAATATTTCACCGGGCAATTTATGGCTGACGTGAACTACATCAATGACTTCAATTCGCCCAAAGATCACACGCTGGTAGGTTCAACTGCTGCCGGAAGAACCAACGAATTCCAAGTTCAACAACTCGGCATCGGCGGAGACTTTCACGCAGACCATGCTCGCGGTCGCATCATGACTCA
>CANCBY010000194.1 GCA_947374445.1 Pseudobdellovibrionaceae bacterium | reverse complement strand
GAGGTCCAAATGGGTAAGTCGTGGAAAAACGCTGGCAAAACAGAAGCTTCTCAAAAGAAGGGCTTGATATTCACTAAGCTCGCAAGAGAGATCGCCGTTTCGGCAAAGCTTGGCGGAGCAGATCCAACTGGCAACTCTCGTTTGCGAGCCGCAGTCGAAGCCGCCCGCAAAGCCGCTTGCCCCAACGACACCATTGAGCGCGCCATCAAAAAAGGCTCAGGCCAGCTCGATGACGGTAAAATTATCGAAGAACTTATGTACGAAGGCTACGGCCCTCACGGAGTTGGTGTTTTGGTAGAATGCCAAACCGACAACCGCGCAAGAACCGCACCTGAGATTCGCATCTTGTTTAAAAAAGCAGACGGCAACATGGGCGAACTCGGAAGTGTTGCTTGGATGTTTGAGCGCGTAGGTCTTATTGAGGCCAACAAGGCTGGAAGCTTTGACCCGGAAGAAGAGGCCATTGAAGCCGGCGCCAACGAGGTTTCAAAATCAGACGACGGTTTTGAGTTCTTTACCGCTTCAGACGAAGTGGACACCGTCCGCGAAGCTCTAACAAAAAGAGGCTGGACTGTGAGCAAAGCAGAGCTTTCGTACAAGCCTAAAAATATCACCGCCTTGACTGATGAACAGATGAAAGATGTAACAGATTTTTTGAATAATCTTGATGATCACGATGACACGCACAAGGTTCACGCGACTATTTAGATTTAGGCTACATCAACGGATTAGCTTTAAAGATTTGAATTCTTGATAGCCGAAAGCTTTCCGGATCTCTTTTTTTTAGTCTTTCAAAACTAAGTTAACAAAACGCCGCCTAAACACGTCTGAATCTTCAACTATAGCATGATAGTCAAGATTGGCAGGGGGAACCCCTGCATAACCTAAGCGGCGCAAAATTCCGTTTACTTGTGTCATATAAAGAGAAAAGTTCCCCACGCTAAAAATATGACCTGTCAACCCACGCTGCAGATAGTCCGCTAGATGCGGAAGTATTTTTTCTTTCGATTCACCTTGTTTTATCAAGGTCAAGGCGGCACTTAAGCTTTCCTGCATTCCTTCAAGATAAACTGGTACGGAGTTTAATTTGGGATAAACAAAGCGAACAGTGTTGTCCGCAATAGTTCTTGTTCCCCAGAATTCGGGTGGGATCCCTTGGAGTTCAACAGGGATGGTCGGGTTTTTTCTTACATTAGGAGTATCCCCATCTAACTGATCAGAAATAGAAATCGTCAACCGCCACCGAAAAATTGAAGGTCCATTAAATGCTTCGTTGCGGAATCTTTCGGGCACAGCCGAATTTCGAAGTAACTTATTCCAGTAACCAGAGCTTGCACCAAAGTATAAATCGTCACCATCAAGTCCTACCGCGAGCACCTGATGCTGCAACCTTAACATCTTGATAAAGTCAGGATTTTGGCCTTGTAAGAACTGATCAACATAAGGCTCAAAGATGAGCTTCATGCTATCGTAAAGTCGCCGAGGATAGTGCTTATCAGAAATTTTTCCATTCCGCGTCGTCAAATGAATCCACTCTTGTGAATCAGGAGCAAGAGCTGTGATCTCGTTTTCGCTTGGTGGACGCAAATCGCGCGCGCCCTCATAGACCAATGAGTTTTTTCTTCTCTTTAAATCTGCAACAATAACCTGAACGGCAAATTCATCATCTTCAAATTGTGCCAGAGCATCCGAATTCTGATTGTTGCTCTTTATGCGTCCACCGCGTCGATTAAATATAGTATTGCGGCGGCCCGGATTATATTCGCCTCGACGAGCCATAACCCCATAATCGATAATCTTTACCTGCAATGTTTTAGGGTTGATGAGAATGTTTTTAAATCCAAAATCCGAATGCACCAGATCGGCATCTCTAAGCACTTTTAGGGATTCGTACAATTGGCCTGAAATCCTATCAATAGTCTTCATACTTAAGCCAGATTTTTGCGATAAAACCCACTGATCCATGCTTGTGAGATCTTCCTCATAAGCAGACAGCAAAACTTTGTGTGCACTATCATAGTAGTAACGAAGAAAAATATTGTGCTTATCATAAAGAGAGATTTTAGAACTGAAGTCCGCTTCGTATCGCAAGTTTTCTTGCACCGATTCACTTTTACCAACCTTGATCACAACTTCGGATCCTTGCCTCCAAGAAGGGTCGGGATTGCTTACAAAATTTTTGAAGTCTGCAGGAAGAGAACCCCCGGTACACAGCACCGGCGAAGCCTCTGCCAAGTGATTGTTTGTTGATCTTAAACATCCAAAGAGAGCGTAGTACTGCTTGTTCATTATAGAATAAATCTGTGACCGACCAACTCTTAAGCTTCTGGAACCAAGAGCTCTTTTGCGTAAAATCTGTTTTATAAGCAGTGCCGTTTTCAGTTGACACTTGTTCAAGCATTGGACGTAAAGGCGCACCCACGTCTGAGAGAACCTTGGCTTGAATTGGCAAGCCTCTGAAAATACTACTACAGCTCGTTTGAGATTGAGCTCCCAATGGAATTAGAGTTGTAAGAACAACGAAAAGAATCAGCGCTTTCATGACGTCAGGTAGTGCAACCCTAATGCCTACGGTTAAAATTGCGTATCAAAAGTATCAGCGCCAATGAATGAGCCAAAATACGTCACTTCATTTAATCTCTTGTCAGAGAAACTCTCGAAGTCGCGAATAGAGCCACTTTAAGCCTGGAACAATTGTGGCACCCTTCAAGGCATGGCCAAAGCTCAAAAGACCCACATATTTACTAAGATTTGCATCTTATTCTCTTTGTCGAGCATGGCAGGACAGAGTTTTGCGCAAAGTACGGGGCTTCAGCCTGAAAAAATGAAAATGGTCTGCGAGATCGTCAAGGGCCTTTCTGACAGAAAAAGTGGAATGACTTCAGAATCTTCGGCCTATATCGAAATCCTTTTAAACGGACAAAAGGCCAACTCTGACCTCAGATCTTTACAGGCCAAGCTGAATGAGCTCGTAAGAAAATCACAAAATCTTAATTCCAATCTTGAAAACACCTTTGCTGGAAACTCGGAGTGCCGACTATTTATTCAATCAATAGAAGCTACAACACATGATCTTTTCAAATACTTTACTCTGTCACTTCAACCAAAAAATGTAGATCAAAAAATCCTACTCGAAGCAAGACTTCGCCTTTTAATAGCAAATATGTCCTTTTTGGATTCTCTGTTTATATCAAAAAAAGAAGCTTCTGGATCAGATCAAATATATCTCACAAATCAGTCACATCAGTGCCTTAACGAAGGTCCGCTTCGTGAAAAAATTGAGGTAGCAATAACTGATCAAGAAACAGAGACCGTAAATATTTTTTTACAAGTTTACGGTCAAAAACCATTTTCAAAGTTATATTCATTATCCACTCAAATTGCTCGGATGGACCTAAAAAAGGCAGAACGAGATGTATACTTACAGCCGGCAAAATTATTTATTGTGACTGGACTTGGGATAGTTACTGGAAATATTGCAGCAGCAGGTTTAACTGAAATGACAGCACTAAACCTTATCACCGCACGCGCCGCAACCCTTTTGCGATGGGGTACAAATATCGCAATTCCTCTTTTTGGAATTAAGAGCATCCTAAAGACAATCAATGACTATTTCGAAAATCAAATTCTCACCTCAAATCAAGTTCAGACTGCGATGAAAGCCCAGATTGAATTTACTCATGCCCCCCTGGAAAGTACAGAGATCTATTCGAAGCCACTTCTGGCTCTCACTCAAAATCAAGAAAAAACGCAATGGCCTATTGTCGAACTGATTTCAAGGATTCAACAAGAGGTTGGTATCGAAAAAGCTATTGTTAAATGCAAAACACTAAATGAAACACAAACAAGGAGATAAAAATGAAAAAGTTAATCGTCGCTATGCTTACAGTTTCTCAATTAAGCTCGTTTGCACATGCATCGGAAGCAGTTAAAGACAGTGCCTGCTTGATGAATAAGGAATGTGCTATAAATAATTCGGGTTTGGATTCCACTAAAATCGCAAGCGAAATTATTGGCCGAGTTAAAAACAATGCTGAACTCAAGCAGGAACTCGCTGAAATTAATAAACAGCTGACCTCAAGCTCGCCGGAAGAGTTAAATACTGCCGGTGTGATTGCATTGCAAACAGCTTTAAACCAAGCGATCAGCGCACGCAATTCTCAAGTCAGAAAGAACCGCGCAAGCCAAATGCATAAGGCAGAAATTGGAATTGCAGCTGTCGCTATTCTTGCAGAGGTTGCCATTTTCTCAGCAACTGTTTCAGACAATTCAGATGCCGCAGCACTTGGTGCATTTGCTCGAATAATGGGAACTGGAGCCGTTCTTGTTGGCTCAGGAATTCTTTTTGGAATTGCTGAAGTGGCTACCACCGCTTTGTCACCAGGACAGATGGATGAAGCAATTGATTTTTTGAAAAAATAATCATCAAGACTCTTGTGAGGCCTTTAAATATTTAAAGGCCGTTGCAAACATTTGAATCTGTTTTAGCATGGCAAAAAGCCCGTTGGTCCGACTGGGTGAAAGATTGCCTTCAAAACCAATTGCTTTCAAAAAATCTGGAGGAGTTTTAATAATTTCTTCAGGATCTGCTGGCGAGTAAACTTGAAGCAGCAAAGCCACCAGACCCTTCACAATCATCGCATCGCTATCACCTTGCAGCTCCACTTGGCCGGCTGAATTTAATTTAGCATGAAGCCAGACCTGTGACTGACATCCTTTAATTTTAGCATCATCGGTGCGCAAAGACTCTGGAAGATCCGGGAGCTTGCGGCCCATTTCAATTATTTTTTTATAGCGGTCTTCCCAAGACGAGATTTTTGAAAACTCTTGAATGAGGTCTTGCTGTCGTTCTTGAATGGTCATTTTAACTTTATCCTTTGT
>CANCBY010000193.1 GCA_947374445.1 Pseudobdellovibrionaceae bacterium | reverse complement strand
GTGTTCTCAGGCCAAAAATGCAGACCTCGAGCCAGCGCTCGAATGTAATTGATATGCAAAGGCAGATCTCCCAAATTATTAGGATTTCCGACAGCATATTGACCGTCGATCACGACGAGTAAATACACATATTGCAAAAAGCCCGCGAGCAAAATAAAGACAGATAAAATAATCCCAAAGCCACCACTAAAATCGACAGCCTTTTCCGTGGTCCTTGCCGAGCCCAAAAGCCAAGCAATAGCAGCACCACAAAACAGGCTGCTCAAAGAAATAAAAGTAGTCAGTTGCCCCAATGCCAAAGACTGCAAAGCTGCCAATAAAACACTGCTTGCAACCCAAAGAAGAATCCGAGACATCAAAACACCCCAACTTGCTCAACCACATCTTTGCGCAAGAACAACACTGCGGGAGCTCTTGACTGCCGCACTGGCAAAGTCCGTTCCCAGTGAGTTTCGCTGAGCAAGGGTCGAATTCTTGAGGCTTGGTCTTCGTCAAAAAGAATCACCGCGGCCTCTTTGTCTGGTTCTGATTTTGAATTTCCGTAGACAACTTTAGGAAATTTTCTTAGCAACCAAGGAAAGGGCCAAGTTTCAGTGGTTGCCACTTGAATCTTTTGCAGACTTAGAGAGTTTTGTGCTCGCTCTAAATGCTCAATAAAAAATTTAATGTCGTATTGGGTTTGAACGTAAACATAAGGATGATCCAATTGAATCGGCGAATCCCATGTCAACGCTCGAAATTGCGACCAATGCACCAAGCCCAGGACTGAAACAGCTACTAACACGAGATTTTTTTTCGACGTAGAAATTTTCGCTAATATGTTTTCTAAAGAGAGGACTCCCGAAAAAACCAAAGGCAATTGAACCGAAAGCAAACACCACGGAGTTTTGTACGGAATCACCGAATAAAACAGCAAATGAAGCAAAGACAGCCAACAATAAAATTTAATCTTTCTATCTGCCAAAAATATTCCAGCAACTGACAGGCCCGCCATAGTCAGTGTAGGAATCTCATACAGCGAAAGCCAATGAACCCATGTCCACCAAGGCTTTTCGTGCCCGGCACCGCCCACACCGGTTTTGGTCCATGGCAAGAAGGCTTGAAAAAAATCAACCAAGCCCTCCCAATTTTGAAAAAATCCAGAATAAAAAAGTGCGACAACAAAAATACCGACACCAAAGGATTTGAATATCTTGTTCTGTTCACCTTTATCTGTGCGAAGTCTTTGAATTCCCTTCGATACGTCAGGAATTTTCCATGCGCCGCTGAGTAAAAAGGCTAAAGCTCCGCTGAGCAGCCAAAGCGCCCAAGTCTCTTTGAGCAATGTCATTCCGACAAAGCCCGCTAGCATCCAAAGCACTGTGGCCTCTGCAAAAACCGAAAAAAGCATTAGAGCCATAAAAAAAACAAACACACTCTCGTGGATAGCCGAGCGCCCAAAAAATTCAGCGGCAGGGCTGATCGCTAAAACACAAGCCCCAGCGACAAAAGTACTGCGCCCCTTCAACCAGCCGACAGCTAAAAACAAAATCACCGTGAGAGCCGAAAAAAAACTGGTCAATGCTCTCATCGCCTCGATCGAACTGCCGAAAATAATTTCGTCCCATTGAAAGAGATAGAAAAGCAAAGGCCCATGGTAGTTGGCCGGATCGTATTTGAAAAATCCTCGGGCCCACATTTGCATCACAAACCAACCATTTATCGTTTCATCATGATGGACAGGCTTTTCACCCAGACCAAAAAGCCTTAGTGCCAAGACAGACACCAAACAAAATACAAAAGCTAAAATAAGATAACGATAAGACTTCTTGCTCACAGCTAAAAATTTAGCATATGTTCAATCTCCTATGAAGATTTCTTTGATTTACCCCGTCTGGAAAGATGAAGCCAAAGTCCCCTCTGCCCTGCAGGACATCAGTTCGTTTTTTGCCAAGTTTCAGATTCCGGTAGAAATTGTCCTGGTCTTTGATCCACCTTTTTCAAAAAAAACCCAAACTGAAATTGAAATTTTGGCGGCTCAAATGCGTCAATCACAACACATCTCTCTCCAGGTTCTTTGGAACGACAAAACACTTTATCGCGGAGGCAGTATCGCTCGGGGCCTAGCTCAAGCTCATGGCGATGTTTTGATTGCAGGCAGCATTGATCTCAGCACTCCTCTATCTGAAATCTTTCCGTTTATTCAAGAATTTGTAGCTACGCCCGACCAGCCGTTGATTGTTCTGGGTCAGCGACCTATTGAAGGCCGAAAAAAATACAGCGCTCGCAAAAAGCACACCCTTCATCAATTTGTCGATCAATTCGTCAGCAAAGAGTTTAAAAAAATGGTGCCGGAGCTTGGCGCCCAAGTGCCCAGCACTTTTGCCCTCAACAGAGCCGCGATTCAAAAGCTCAAAAGCCCTTTAAAGAACTCAAAGTGGTATTATATTTTAAACTTAGTCAGAGCCGCCCACGAGAACGAAGTCCCGTGGAAAAGCCTAGATGTGCTCACCATCGACAAAGGGCCTAGCCACTTCTCAATTTTTCGCTGGATTTAGAGAGCCTTCTTCTTTTTCATTCAAGTCAGAAGCCGCGATGGCTTTGAATAAAATCTTCTCTGTGGCTTCAATATTCTTTTTCATTTCAGCTTTTTCACGAAGAGCGCCCACGACGCTCTCGGGAGCAAAGCTTAAAATCTGAAAAATCTCAATCAGCTTTGAAAGCTCAACTCCAAAATCTCGGCGTAAACTTGAAGGAGCTTGGTCTAATAGTTTTGATATTTCTAAAGAGGCTCCGCCTTGTCCCGAGAGCTCACCCAGAGCAAAATAAAAAACATTCGTCATTTCGGTTCCAACCAGGCGCCAGTCTGAGCTTTCACAAGCCGCGTTCACTTTTTTAAGTCGTTTTTGCACATCGGCTTTAAGATCCTTTTTCTTTTGTCCGCCGCCTAATTCACGACGGGCTTTTAGAAGCAGGCTTATAAAAACAATACCAAAAACCACGACCCACAAGAGCCCTTGTGGCATCGCAGGGCCCGATGATGAGGACTTCCAAGAAACCAAAACCTCTGGTAGCTCCGGGGCTTTTGGCGCTGCCTTTTCATTCTTTGCTGATTTATTCTCTTTGTCTAAAAGTGCTGACGTAGCCCCTTTGTCAGCGACGGCGCCTCCAGAGCCAGGAATAATTCTTACTTCAATGGCCTCGGTGACTTTAGAGACATATTTTTTGGTTTGCGGATCAAACATCGAAAAGCTTAAACCCGGAATTTTTAGAACTCCTTCTTGGCGAGGAATTATTAAAACTTCAAACTCTTTAAAACTTCGTCCGTTTTTAAAATACTTGCTGTCTGATTTAGTATCATAAAGCTCAACACCTGTTGGCAAATTCAAAGGAGGTAAATCAATCAGTTTGGCATTGCCGGTTCCCTCAAAGCGCACCTTTAATGAAAAGGGTTGATTCACCGGGAACTGATTGCCTTCAATCAAGGCTCGCACTTCAAACTGCCCGACGGCTCCCGAAAAATCTTTGGGCTTTCCCTCGACAGGTAAAGGTTTGACATTGATTTTGACTCTCTCACTTGCACGGTTGAATGAGTAAGTCGGGCCAAAACCAAAACTGCCGTAAGGGCTATTCGGGATCTGAACACTGCCTTTTATTTTATACTCATCAACAATGGCAAACCCTGCCTTGATTGGAAACAACGCATGGCTTGCGAGCAATGCCTTTCGATAAGATATGCCGTTCACAACCTCTTGAGTGAAGTTTAGAGCCGGGACCTCTTCGATGATCTCTTTCCAGAATCCTTTTAAATCCGGAAACTTCAAGCGATCCAACGAAAGTAAATTTCCACGAGTGTAGATGTACCAATTAGCTACAATTTGCTCGCCCTCATAGACTTCAGTTTTATCGAGCTCGAGCTGTACTGATAGGACTTCGTTTTGATTTTTAGGTAAACTTTTAAGACTAGGTTGAGCCTGAGCCCCCCTTTGTTGCAAAAGCTGGTTGAAAATGGCTTCTTCTTCATCCATTTGATCATCCGGCACGCCACCAAGTTGACCACCGCCTTGAGGCCTTTGAGTTGCGCCAGAGCCGTGAGCTAAAACTTTAATGACAATTGGTTTTGTCGTATAGGTTTTGCCTTCAACCACAACTTCGAAAGCAGGCAAAGACAGAGTGCCCTGTTTTTGTGGAGTGATCATATAATTGAAATCTTGACGACGGACTGTTTCGAACTGCATTCCGTTCGGTCCTTGCATCAGCTTGCTGCTGGTGCTGCTCGCGGTCCAAGTATTGACGAGATCAAAACCAGAAAGATTTGGCACTCGTGGTTCTGACACCTCAACAGAGTCTGTCGATGAAACCGAAACCGTCACAGTGAGTGTGTCACCCATTCCCATCTCATTGCGATCGACAGTCGAATTCACTGTGACGGCCGCAAAACTTGTGAACGTCATGAGCGAGATCGTCAGCAAAAGAAAAAATTGTTTCAAATAATTACCAATCTTTATCACGAGGCTTCTCCTTGGCTTCACGGCGATTGAATTCAGCTCGAATTTTTTGTTCTTGCTGCTTCAGCTCACCCAAAATTTTATTCACATCCCCTTGCGTGAGCTCATCGCTCTTGAACGGCTTGGGCTGAGGCTTGCTTTTGTCGTATTGCTTGGGCTTGTCGCCCTCTTTGTCTTTATCGTCTTTTTTGTCGTCTTTGTTATCTTTGGGATCCTTTTTTTGATCCTGATCTTTTTTGTCTTTTTGATCCTTATTATCTTTATCCTTGTCCTTATCGTCTTTGCTGTCGCCGCCCTTGCCTTTTTTATCTTGGTCTTGAATCAAGAGCTCAATATTCACTTTAGTCTCGCGAGAATCCGGCTTCAAATCGAGAGCTGCCTGATAAGCAACCAAGGCCTCATCTATTTTTTTTGCCTTGCCAAAGAGTTCGC
>CANCBY010000192.1 GCA_947374445.1 Pseudobdellovibrionaceae bacterium | reverse complement strand
GTCAAAGAAGTTCGTCGAAAACTGCGCCTAAGAAGCCTTTTCCGCAGCGGTTTGCATCGTAGGCTTTTAGATTTTTTTTGTTTCTCAAAATATCTGCATCGCTGGGTGATTTTGCACCTGTGCCCTGCGCTTCGGGCGCAGCCTGCGGCTCTGTCTTTGCGGAATTTGCTGGGCTTGATGACGAAGTTTCAGAAGCTGCAGATTTTGCCTTTGTTCGTGCTTGCCCGGACGCTGTCGGTTTTTCAGCCTCGGTGGATTTTGGATTCGTGCCTGCGTTTTGTTTGGTGGTTGATTTTTGATCGGCAGTGCCAAAATCTTGAAATTCAAACTTTTTTGATTTTGAAATTTTTTGATCGTACTGAGCTCTTTGCGTGCTGTCTAAAAGAACTTCTTTGGCTGAAAGAATTTTTTTTGTCATTTCGCTTGAAGAAGCGGCTCCGCCATTCAGATCCGGGTGGTTCCTCATCAGCAGGCGGCGTGCAGCTAATTTAATTTCATCAGCGCTAGCGTTTTCTGAAACTCCAAGAACTTGATAGTAATTTGGCTCTTGCGCAAAAGCCTGATTCGAGTAACTTGAAAAAAGTGCGAAAAAAATTCCGAGATAGAAGCCAAATAGTTTTTTCATTTGCAGGCCTCGCGACCAGCTTGCGCGCCTTTTTCAATGGCACGGCTTGCTTTTTCGGGGTGAAGTTTGATTTTTTCAAGCACTTGACTGCGAAGTTCGGGCGACAGTTGTGAGAGTTGGCCGATGAAGGAGCCATAGTCCTCTTCGGATACGCGATTGCGAGATGCGATTAATATTTTTTCGGCAGCGGGGCTTTCTTTAATCTGTTTGAGCGTCGACTCGAGATTGTTTAATACCGCTGTGTTTTCACTAGCTGTGATTTTTGCAATCTGGCTTGTGCCGCCAACGCGTGCGGTTTGAGCCGAGCGGCTCATAATCTTCCAGACACTGCCAAAGGGGATCAGGCTCGCAGCGCCGATTCCTGCCGAGATCAGGTGAGAAAATGCTTCATCTACCATTTCGTTCGATTCAGAAATTGTTTTAGTGTCGCCGTTGCGACTCAAGAAGCTGGCCCTCAGGCTGTCGGCGTCCTGATAAGTTGAGTAGGATTTTGTTGCAGAAAAGACCGAGTCAGTCACGGCAAAGGCCGCTCCAGCAACCACCAGCCCCGTCAATGCCGTCTCGCTGAGAACTAGGGCACCAACTGCTGAGCCAATTCCCGTGGCCAGCAGAGTGCCGCCAACGACGAGTCCACCCCAAAAATATATTTTATCCCATTTTTCTACGGCGGCATCCTTTTTCACGATGTTGCTGATAGCCCGACACACAAGGGGAGTCCATTCCGGGTTTTGCAGTAGCACTTGGCCAATGGCTGCTGGATTTGTTTTGACCAGCTCATTGAAATCCAATGATTTGACCTCGTTGAATTGCTTCAGCATGAGGCTGGTAATTTCTGTTTGAGCATTGAGAATATCTTTGGCCTCGATTTGGTTTCGATCTTTCAACGCATTCGTAAAAAGCAACAGTTCGTCTGTTGATCTTTCAGCCGGCCTTGATTTTTTATTTGTCAGAGCCTCGGCCAGTTTTTTTGCATCTAAGCGTTGCTCAGAAGCAGGCGTCTCCTGGGTAAGTGTTGCTTGTGCTTCGGCAAAAATTGATTTTTCTTTTTCGGAGCAAGATATATTTTTACAAACGTCGCTTGCGGTAATTGGTAATTTTTGGTTTTCAATTCGTCTTTCCCAAAAAAAATATGTTTTTGCAATGTTCCGCTGGCTTTGTTCTAGGGACTTTGTCTTTAGTTCTTCTAGGGTGTGTTGATCTAGTTGCTGACTGAATTTGTTTAAGTTCGCAATAGGACTTTGTGAATTTAAAATAGCACAAGGATCGCCTTGTAGTTCTGATTTTTTAGCTGCGCCCAAAATGCGATTTGCCAGCTCGCGCTCTTTTCCATCTTTTTTGAGGCACTGAGAGAGTAGAGTTTGAATTTGATGAAGGCTCAGAGCTTTGGCCGCCTGTTTTAGCTCCGGACTGCTCGGGCCATTTTGCTTTAAGAGGACTTTGCCTTGCGCTCCGAGTGTTTCGGCGACGTCTGAATTTTCAGGGGCGGCCATGAGGAGGCCGGTTAAGTGATTTAATTCTGAGCGCGTATCTGCGAGAGCCACATGGCAAGACCAAAGACTGTAAACGAGAGTGAAAATGACACGGAAAAAGAGATAGCGGGAGCCTCGTCGCATCAGACTATTTTCTTATTATTAATTGCGAACTCAAAGCAATAAAATTGAAACAAGACGAAAGATCAATAAAACAAGCCTTAATTTTAGGCTCGGAGAAATCGGCTCACGGCAGGACTTAAGTCGCAGTCTGTGTTAAGATTTTCTCCCATATTTGTACATTGGTAGAGTTGATGTGCATTGACTAACGGCCGATAGAGTATCCGTGAAATCACCGCCGAATTGGAAGATATTATTGTTTGTTTTTGTGGGCTATTTTGTCTTAGGTCGATCCAGCCTCTATTTTGCGACGATGTCCACGACCGTTTCACCGGTTTGGCCCGCTACTGGATTTTCAGTATTTTGCATGCTGATATGGGGGCTGCGCGTTTGGCCTGCGATCTATCTTTCTGCGGCCTTGGTTGATATAACTGCTCAAACACCAATCGCAACGGCCCTATGTATGGCTCTAGGAAACTTTCTAGAGCCGATGGTCGCCGTGACTCTGATGAATAGAATAACTGGCACCAAAGATTTGGTGGCCTCTCATCGCCGCAATTTAGGTATCTTAGTTGGCACCGCGGCCGGGGCGCTGGTTGCGGCGGGTATTGGAAATGCTGCTCTGTATTTTTTTGGAATTTTAAACATTCAAATTCTTCTCAGTTCGTTGCTGACATGGTGGACTGGCGACTTGATTGGCGCCATGTTCTTTACGCCTATTTTTTTGGTGTTTTATAATTTAGCAATCAACCGCAAAGAACTTCAAGCACTGCTAGATTCTTTTCCGATGGTTAGAGTTTTTTTTATTTTGATAGGAGTTTTGACAGCCAACTTTTTCTTATATTACTCTTTAAGCGGCTATTATTTTATTTTTGTCGAGTTCTATCTTGCATTGATATTCTTTTTATTTTTGCCAAGCTGTTGGGCGTATATATTTTCAGTTTTGGTTTATGCTATCAGCATTTACGCAAATATTCATCAGCTGGGACCTTTTCACAACGGCAATTCGAATGAAGGCCTTTTACACACGCAGCTGTTCTTTGCAGGGTTTTCGGTCACTATTGTATCACTTGAAGTATTTGCACGAGATCGAAAGAAGTTTTGGCCTTTTGTTGTCTTGGCAGCGGGCTGGGTCATTGCTTCGGGAGTATATATTGGATTTGTGAGGGCCGAAGAAATCAATGAGCAAGAAAAATTTTCTGCGATGTCAAAAGAGATAGCAAGCGCGGTTGAAAGTAATTTGGCTCTTTATGAGTCTTTCTTAAGAGCCGGTAAGGGTTTTTTTCTAGGTCACGAAAAAGTCAATTCAAAGAACTGGAAGACTTTTGTGTCGATGTTGCAAATTGACGAAAAATTCAGAGATATTAATGGCCTTGGAATTGTTGAAAGAGTACCATTCAAAGAACTGAAAAACTGGGAGGCCCGCAGAGCCGCTGACGACCCTGGCTTTGCTGTTCATGATGTCCCAGGTTTCTTTACGACAAATTTGGATGATAGAGCGATCATTTCATTTGTCGAACCGAAGGCCCGCAATAAACAAGCCTGGGGTTTAATTCTATCGACTGAGCCTCATCGACGCGGCCCTCTTTACCGATCTCTCGAATCCCAGCAAGCAAGTCTAAGCTCGGTCATTCAATTAGTTCAGGATGATCAAAATCGACCTGGTTTTTTGTACTTTTTGCCTATGTTTAAAAATTCAAAGATGGTCGGATGGACATATGCACCATTTGTCGCCGAGAAAGTGTTTAATGTTAATTTGGCTAAATACTCAGAGCAAATAGAGTACTCTGTTTTTTTTGACGGTTCAAAGGATCCTCAGTTGTTGTTGTCTGGAGATCCCGAGATTGCAAAAAATGCTTTTTCTGAAGTTGTTCAAAACTTTGCCGACGCGCAACTTCATTTTTATTTCAAAAAAGGTAAAAATTTTGCAAGTCGACAAAATGTAACGGCAGCTTGGACCTCGATGGTGACCTCGCTCATTGTGTCGCTGTTCGCCGTGATTATTGCGAACTTTCAGGCACTAACGGAGGAAGCCAATAGAATTGCTGACGAGAAGACCAAGGCCCTGCGTGATAGTGAAGTGCTGATGGTCAACAGCGCTAAGTTTACAGCCCTGGGAGAAATGGCTGGAGGTATCGCACACGAAATTAATAATCCACTGGCGATCATAAAGGGTTTAGCCTCGCAGTTGGAACGTGCGGATGGCACAAGCGAAGAAGAAAAATCTTCTATGAATGCAAAAGTGAAAAAAATCGCAGCAACCGTGGATAGAATTTCAGAAATTATCAACGGACTACGAAGCTTCTCAAGAAGTGGAGAAGCTGACTCGATGACGGTAATTAACATTGACGAGATGATTCAGCAGACGCTGTCATTTTGCGAGCAGCGTTTCTACAGTGCTGGTGTTAAATTTGAGGCCCAATTGAGTTGCAGTGCAGAGGTTTATGGCAATGGCACTCAGCTGTCTCAGGTTGTGTTGAACCTGCTTAACAATGCCTTTGATGCCATTCAAGAACTGCCTGAAAGATGGATCGAAATCAAAACTGAGTTGGCAGCAGGTCACGTTTTTATTTCAGTTATAGATTCGGGGCCTGGCATTGATCCTGAAGTCGCAAAGAAGATCATGCAGCCATTTTTCACAACCAAGCCCATCGGCAAAGGGACAGGGCTGGGTCTTAGTATCTCAAAAGGTATTATTGAAGCTCATCGGGGGAGT
>CANCBY010000191.1 GCA_947374445.1 Pseudobdellovibrionaceae bacterium | reverse complement strand
CTTGCAAGTTGTTCGACATTTTCTGGGGAGCCGCCGATGAAAAATGCGTAGTTGACCCAAGCTCTGCCGTGGGCGCGTTTGAATTTTTCTTCAAGCGCTGCTTGAGTGGTGGTCGCAGGGACGGTGTTAGGCATTTCGAAAACAGACGTCACTCCCCCCAAGGCCGCTGCTCGAGTGCCGGTGTCGAGGTCTTCTTTGTGGGTCATTCCAGGTTCGCGCATGTGAACCTGGCTGTCGATAACTCCAGGAAGAACTTGCAAGCCTTCGAGGTTGATTTGCTCGTGGCCGTTGATGGGAGAGGTGGTGATCTCAGCAATTTTTCCGCCCGAGATTCCGATGTTTACCTTTTGCTGAACAAAGGTTTTATTTCGGCCATCGCTAGAGGATGTTTTGTGTGTGAAGAGCTCGCCATTATTGAGAACCAGATCGAATGTTTTCATGGTCCTCATCTTAACGACGGACGGGATCTACGTCCAGCTCTGCTTAGCATGGGTCCAACTCTTTGGTGCGCCTGGCCCTGGGGTTGACGTGGGCTAAGACAATGGCGACAATCATGGCATGTCATTAGAGACAATAATTCAGTTCGTCATGAACCATAACGCGGCTCTCATTGAGTCTTTGATAGCGCTTATTCTTTTAGCTGTGCTGTTTCTTTCTTTTCGTGCGTTCAAGGGAGCTGCCGAAGGCGCTTCTGCAGGTCTTTCTGGGGATTTGGGAGCGCTCGAGGAAACTCTTAAAAAACTTTTAGCGCAAGCCTCTTTGGTTCCGGCTGCGGGTTCGGCAGTTGCTTCGTATAGCAGCGGAGTGACCAAAGAATTGATCAGCGAAATTGAAATCCTCAAGGGGAGTCTGCAAGACAAACAAGCCGAGATCGAAAAGATCAAGGCGTCTGCAGCGGCAGCTCCGGCAGCCGATAGCGGCTTTTCGGATGATATGCGAGCCAAACTCGAAGCCCAGCTGAAAGAGCTCAAAGGCAAACTCGAAGAGTACGAGATTATCTCGGAAGACATCGCTGATTTGTCTTTTTATAAAGAAGAAAATGCGAAACTTTTGAAGCAGCTTGAGGGGGCCAAGTCAGGGGCTGCTTCAGGTTCTGTTGCGGCAGCCGCTGCTCCGATGGCTGAACCTGCTCCGCCAGCGGCTGTTGAAGTCGCGGCAGCACCTCTAGCTCCAGAGGCACCGCCCGCGCCTGCTGAGGCGGTCGTCGTAAGTGCTCCACCGGAAGCTCCGCCAGCACCTGCTGCCATTGAAGCCGCGCCGCCAGTAGAGGCTGTCAGTGCAGGAGTGGATGATGATCTGATGGCTGAGTTTGCAAAAGCTGTTCAGGCACAAAATTCGGGAGCAGAGCCAGAGGCTGTTGCGAGCAGCGAAGCTCCTTCAGAGGGCGAAGCCGACCTTGGATCGATGGATCTTGAAAAAATTTCGGCCGAAGCTGAGGGGATTATTGCAGCGGGCTCTGATTCAGGCGACCAGCCTAACGCTCTTGAGGCAACATTGGACACAGATAAATTGATTCAAGAGGCTTCGGATCTGACATCTGTTAAGGCCGAAGATAAAAAATTAATGAATGAGTTTGAAAACTTTGTGAAGGGCTCGTAATCTGAGCTCGTTGCAAAAATCAAAAAATAAAAAATCAGAGAATACTTTAAAAAGAAAAACGAAATTGGGAGTCAAACAATGCCAGCTCATTTAAATTCTAAGATTCTGCTCACATTGATGGCTTCATTTTTAATACTACCTTATTTCAAAGCTAAGGCGGCTATTGATGGCGCAGCGAAGATTGAAATGGGCGCTCTCGAAGTATTATCCCTGCCAGAGAAAAATCGCGAAGCCGTGGTTTTCAGTTCAAAAAATCCTGCTAAACTGGGTAAAGATCTGATGGCATTGGCCTTTGACGACAAACAACCAATGCCTATCCGTTGGAAAGCCCTCACTTTAGGCTCACTGGCTCAAGGCAGCGCCTCTAAAGAGAGTCTGTACAAAGCCCTCAAGAGTGATGCCTGGTTTATGCGAAATGCGGCGCTGTTAGCTATGCAAAGAATTTTTCCGTTGGAGTCAGCAAAGTCAGCTCAACAACTTCTTGATGATAAAGCTCTGGTGGTTCGCAGTGCGGCTGTTAAAACTTTAGCCAATCGTTTGGACGCCGACGGACGAGAAATTTTATGGGGAGAATTAGACAAGCCTTACAATTTCAAAAATAAGGAGAGCCTTTGGATCAGAGCTCAGATCCTTGAGGCCTTGGCTAAAACTCCCGATAAGCGCGAGCTTCCAATTTTTGCTCGGTCCTTGAGAGATAAAGACACGCGATTGCATTATTTTTCAGTGGTGGCGCTGGAAAAGATTTCTAATAAAAAACTAGGCTCTCTTCACAGCTCACTAGCTGAAAAGCGCAGTCTTTGGCTCAAAGCCCAGCTGTAGTTTCTATTGCGGGCTTTGTAATTTAGCGGCCTTTTTTAAGCCTTCATCGACAATGATTTCACGTTCGATGCGGTAAAAAATAATTTTTTCTTCGAGGCCATCGCTTTCAAGTGATTCGGGGTCAGAGAAGAAATCTCTTTGTCTTTCAATTTTTTTAGTCATAGTTACTCGCACGGATTCTTTTCCGTCGATTTTACCTTTGACCAAAATCATCGAAATTTTATATTTAATTCCTGCGGAGGGTTCTTTTTCGGCCTCTGGATTTTGAAAGCCATCGGTGGCTTTGATCCAGTCTGTTTCGAGTGTGCCATTATCCATATTGTTAATCGCGATAGGATATTTAAGTGCCAATTGAGCTGCTCGCCAAACGGATTCAAAAGGATAGGAAAAGACTTTTTGATTGGAGGTGCGACGAATCACTTTTTCGGAAGATGAAAGAATTGATTTTTCTGGTTTGCTATCACCGAGAGCGCAGCCAGAAGAAATTCCGGCTGCCACAGCGATCAAAGAAAATTTGAGATACAAACTGAAGATCTGACGAGAGTTAAGATGAGTCAAATTAGAAGTCGGCAGAAGAATGGGTTGCATGAGTAACAGACTCAAACATGCGAGGCCCTAAATCAAGATTTTTTACGGCTCCCGCCGTTGGGAGATTGCTCGCAGCCCGCGAAACTTCCCAGCGCTTTTTGCCGGGGGGCAAGGCTAAAGTTGGAGGTAGAATTTCGTTGGGCCAAGCTGGCAGGTTGTATTCTGCCGACCAATTGCCGTCGTAGACCTCCCACAATCTTGTCAGAACTTCATAGGTGCTATTGCCAGAAGTTTTTTGCTCGACGGCAGAAAGAACAGCATACGATCCCACCGGGACGACGCCATTGATGGCGTTAACAACATCCGCTTTAACATGAGTCGGAGAAATCACCTGTGGGTTTTTCATCATCGCAAGCATCTGTGGTGTGACCCCTTCAGTTAAAGGGATAAGAGTTGCGCTCAGACGATCGCTGCCTGGACCTTGGGTTTCGGCTTTGTTTTTCAATACAGTCAGAAGAAGAGGGGGCGTGCCCTTGGCTGTAGCGAGCGCAGTTTTAGTGTTGGGTGTTAAGTTTTTAATATCTGTTGGAAATAAACTTCCTCGATCTTCACTCAAGGCAAGTCCGAGTATTACTTGGTCTTTATCAAAGACCGGGCCTTGCACATTAAGAGCTTGATCAAATACAAGTTCATTCACAGGTAAGTTGGCAGAGTTCTTATCACCTGAAATATCAACTTGCTTCAAAGCACCACCATTGATCTTGAGATAGCTTGCGAGCTCAAAAAAACTTTTTCCTCCACGAATTTCATCGACCACAGTTTTGAGTGGAAATTGTCCTCGGGCTGAAAAGATTCTTTTGCTTCCTTTGCTGGCAAAGTACATGCGGTAGTTGGGCTTCTCGAGAGTGATCGGAAAGATATAGGTTTCGCGTTGTTTTGGCAGAGTGATATTGCTCGGAAGGTTGATTTTTTGGCCCAGCACCGAAATCTCATCCGTTTGCGGGCTTAACACCATCCCGATATCAAAGTTGAAAAGGTCTTGCTTTGTGAGTGCAGGTATTACTAGACCGAAGTCGACAATGCCATCGCGGTCGATGACTTGAAAGCCAGTCTGGCTTCCAGAAAGCTCAAGATTGCGAGGAAGATCTTTGCTTCTCAGAGTCAGCGTCTGTCCCTGAGGCATCTGCCCCCAGTAAGTGGCTCGGATATAGTTTGGAGCGGTCAGTGTGATGGGCATTTCCTGAGTCCAGGCTGCAGGAGCTGTGAAGGTGCCATCTGCGTCTGACTCAATGAAGTTATCTTTAAAGGGATCGTTGAGCGCCATTCCAACCAGAATTTGCACCTTCGCGATTGGCTTGCCATCAACGTCGACAATTCGGAGGCGGGCCGGCGTATCGGTCTTGTCCTGGGGGGAGTGATCGTTGCCGGCTTGAGGAGTGGCTTTTCCATCTTTTTTGTCTCCGCCATCGTCTTTGGAGCAGCTCGTTACCAGAACTGTTGAAAGGCCCAACACAAGTCCCAGCCAGAGGATTTTGTTTTTTGGTTTTTTTGGCCAAGAGCTATTCAGACCATTTGAACCAGTTATTAGAGAAGTCATAAAATCCCCCATCCGTGTTTGATTTATGATCCTCTAATTGCAGTTTGAATCGGAGGGGGAGTCAACTTTCTTGCTCAAAATATAGGCGAATCTGTCTTTAAATCGAGTGCGGTATTGACAGGAGTTTCTGGTCCGTCTAGAACCGCAGCTCGTTCGAATAGCGTTCTGCGTCTTTCAATGTGGTGGGGTAGCTCAGCTGGTTAGAGCAACGGAATCATAATCCGTAGGTCGGCGGTTCAAGTCCGCCTCTCACTACCAAATATCAAGCTGTTCGAACCAGCGTCATTGATATTTTTTGGTTCTGAAGTCGATTTAAAATGCAAAAGTTTCGAGGTTTCCAGGTTCCCATGAAAAATGGGGAGTGGAGACGTTTGCTTTTTTTCTAGAGCTTGTTCAGAAAA
>CANCBY010000190.1 GCA_947374445.1 Pseudobdellovibrionaceae bacterium | reverse complement strand
CGACTCAAAAAGTTGAAGTGATTTTTTGCAAAAAAAAATTCTCGCCATTGAAACCAGCTGTGATGATACCTCTGTCGCTCTTGTTAGCGAAGAGGGATTTGTTTACGGCATGGTCTCTGCCAGCCAGGATTTAGCTCATCAGCCCTTTGGTGGAATCGTGCCTGAAATTGCCAGCCGTAATCACAGCGCGGCGATGCTCCCTCTTGTTGAAGAGCTAATTAAAAAGACCCAAGTTTTGTGGAGCGAAATAAGCGGAATTGCCGTGACCAATAGGCCTGGTTTGATTGGTTCGTTGATTGTGGGTTTAGTGACGGCAAAAACTTTGGCTCACGTTCACAACAAGCCTTTGCTTGGAGTGAATCATCTTGAAGGACATATCCTTGCGCCATTTTTATTCGACACTGAAAGATCAAAACCACAGTTGAGTTTTCCGTTTATTGCGCTAGCCGTGAGTGGTGGCCACACTTCTATCTACGAAGTTCAGGGGCTTGGTGACTATGCTGTTTTGGGAGCGACACTCGACGATGCGGCCGGCGAGGCATTTGATAAATTTGCAAAAATGGCAGGCCTTGGTTTTCCGGGGGGAGTCAAAGTGGATCAACTTGCTCGCACAGGTAGAGTTGATGCTTACGAATTTCCGCGCGGTTTGATTCACGAAGACAGCTATCAAATGAGTTTTTCAGGCTTGAAGTCTTCAGCGCAAAGGATGATTGCATCCATTGAGCCTTCCGAGCTTCAAGCCAAGCTTCCAGATCTCTGTGCCTCATTTCAAGAAGCGATTGTGGATGTTTTAATTGCAAAACTAGATCTCGCCATGAAAAAGACTAAAATTAAAACAGTGGTCATCACTGGCGGAGTGAGCGCCAACTCGCGCCTTCGTAGTAAAGCTCAAGATTGGGCCGCGAAGAAAAAATTTGATCTGCACATTCCACCGATCAAGTACTGCACTGACAATGCAGCCATGATTGGCTATGCAGGGGCATTGCGTCTCGAGCGGGGTGAGTCTCATGATTTAAATCTGGGCCCATCACCGCGAGTTTGGCCCGAAGATTTTAAATCAGGCAATTTTAATAAAGGACGGCAAGCACGTGTCCAGCGCTCTTGAGCATCTAAAAATGATGATGGAAAAGCTTGGTATTGAGCCCAAAAGATCATTGGGTCAAAACTTTTTGATCAGCGATCATGTCATCGATAAAATTGTGAAAGCTGCTAACGATCTGCAGGCAGAGACTTTGTACGAGATCGGGCCTGGACTTGGTGCGCTCACTCGACACCTGCGAGAGACGCATAAGAATTATCATCTGATAGAGCTTGATAAAAAGTTCGCTGAATTTTGGCGCTCTGAAGGCCTGTCGGTTTTTGAAGGTGATGCACTTCAAATGGATTGGTCTGAACTTCCTCGCAGCGGCAAAACGGTTTTGGTGAGCAACCTCCCATACCAAATTTCGTCGAGTCTTGTGATTGAAAAATCTGTCGAAAAAAATCCGCTTGATGCCATGATTTTGATGTTTCAAAAAGAAGTCGCGCAAAGAATCAGGGCTGTGCCCAACACCGAGAACTACGGAATGCTCTCGATCGTAGCGCAGCTCACTTGGCAGATTGAAATGCTTCTAGAGGCCAGTGGGCGAGATTTTCAGCCGCCACCGAATGTGGCGAGCCGGGTTCTTATTTTTCGGCGGCGCGAACAAGTTTTAGTAGAAGATCCTGCGAAGTTTTTAAAGTTTGCAAAAGCCTGCTTTATTCATCGTCGCAAGCTTTTGGCTGGTAACCTCGAAGAGGGTAGCAATATCAAAAGGGCTCAAGTCGAGCAGGCTCTTTCTGAGATGAAATTAAAGCCAACTGCCAGGGCACAAGAGCTCAGCCTGAAGCAATTTGTCGACCTCTTCAAAAAATTGGGATACTGACAGAGCAGCTATGAGCGCAATCGTAATAATCTCTGAAAATCGCAAAGCCCGGCATGATTACACCGTGGTCGAAACCTATGAGGCAGGTCTTGTGCTCACTGGCAGTGAAGTCAAATCGCTGAGGGACAAACAGTGTCAGCTCAAAGACAGCTATGTTTCTTTTGTTAAAGATGAAGCTTTTTTACAGAACGCTCATATTTCGGAGTACCGAGCTTCAAGCTATAATAATCATGCACCCGAGCGGCTGCGAAAGCTTTTAATGCACAAGCATGAGCTCGAGAAAATTTATGCGGCTCTTCGCGAAAAAGGCCTGACCTGTGTGCCTTTAAAAATCTACTTCAAAGATGGTCGAGCTAAAATCGAAATTGCCTTAGTCAAAGGTAAAAAAGCTCATGACAAGCGAGAGGCGATCAAGAAACGTGACGCTTCGATGGAGCTTCGTCAGACGAAGCAACGATACCGATAGGGCTGATTTCAGCTGGAGCTGTTGGGTTTTTTATTCCTAGCTGTGAATTTTTTGTTTTAACAAGCGCTTCCCATGCGGCCACGGCTTCGCGATTTTGCGGGTCCACGGTGATCTTTTCGAGCCACTTAAGATCTTGCAGATTTTGCGCTCGCAATGATTTGTACATGTAATTATAAGTTGTCGCTAAGCTTCGGTAGTCGTCTGTGGAGCGAATTCTAAAATCAACCCTAGTCCAGTCACCGTGAGAAACTCGGCGCATGTGTTTTTCCATACCGAGCAGAGGCCCGGCCAGAGTTTCTGTCAGTTTAAGCCCAATCGAAAGACAAAGACCGGTGAGGCTCACGATACCGACGCCTAAGAATAGCGCCAACCATAGACTTTCGCGCTCTAAGTGTTCTACGAGTTGAGGCTCTGTTCTGAACGCGAGTTTGGTAAATATTTGATAATTCTGATTTAAAAAGTAGGCTGCTGGTAATAAAAATATCAAGGCCGAGCCAACCACTGCTGCTAAAAGAAATATCGTGTATTTCCATTGAAATGTGCGATCGACAAGTCGGGACTTAGGGGCCCCACTTTTTCGGTACAACCAATGATGTGATTCGATCACTCTTCTGCCGTAAATCATCAAGGTCTCTATCGACAGAAGTGGTGGCTCTCAACAGGGGCGAGTCTTAGAATAGGACGTTATTGCGATCAAGGGCCATGACCTTTCGTCCTGTTAACCCGACCTAAGTCAGAGTCAACGAATTCTTGTTCAAGCGATCAACTAAGAAGTAAGGTAGAGGTGATGTCTTTTTGAAAAAGGTGTAAGGAAAATACATATGAAAAACGTGTTTTTGTTATTCGCTACCTCTTGGGTTGTTTTGATTTCTGCTTGTTCGTCGATTGAAAAGCGCAATAATACCTATTCTAACCCCGATCAAAATAAGGCATTAGTTGATGAAAAGTATTCGTTAACGGCGGATCGAAAAAAAATAGATGAACTCAGAAGCGCCGTACCAGCAGAAAAAAAGAAAGAGAACGACGAACTAGCACTGATTCTGCAGCTCACAGGGGAGGTTAAAAAATCTCCCTCA
Source organism: Pseudobdellovibrionaceae bacterium (assembly GCA_947374445.1). Classification (GTDB taxonomy): domain Bacteria; phylum Bdellovibrionota; class Bdellovibrionia; order Bdellovibrionales; family Bdellovibrionaceae; genus CANCBY01. Next base: position 1,538 of record CANCBY010000190.1, on the reverse strand, counting down.
GATGTTCGTAATGAGTTTGATAAGGTTGTGCGCAAAAAAAGAGAGATATTCGATAAAGACATGACAAAAGAGCGTGATCAGTTCACAAAAGATGAAAAAAAATCTCGTGATCAATTTTTAAAATCTCAGAGCGATAGCAGAGATAAGTTTCAAGCATCCAAGCACAATAAAGATGAAAATTCTGATTTCTACAAAGACTCTGAGTCGCGCAGGCAAGAGTATTTTGCAAATGAGCGAGAAAAGCGAAATGACTTTGAGTCTGACACACGCGACAAACGCAAAAACTTTGAAGACTATATCCGCGAAAAAAACAATGAATTCAATCAAGAGTACCGAGCGTATTCTCGGCGTTACGATGATATGAAAAAGCAAGAACGAGAAGAGAAGGCCCTTAAGCAAAAAGTAGAGTTCGATAAAATGGGCTCTGCAAATGCCACAGGTGTTGCAAGCCCAGGCGTGACTCCCTTCAATCCTGAGATCAATGATCTTGATCGTGAAATTGAAGAAGCTAAAAAAAGAGCGGGATCGCCGCTGGGAACTGGCGAGTAATCTAGTGAAAGAGATTGCACTTTATTTTTTAAGATTGGGATCGACCGGCTTTGGCGGACCGGTTGCTATCGTGGCGCAAATTCAAAAAGATTTGGTTGATGATCGTCAGTGGATTTCTAAAGAAGACTTCATTCAAAGTTTAGCCCTGATTAAATCAATGCCTGGAGCGTTGGCATTTTCAACAGCTTGTTATATGGGCTATCGACGCGCAGGCTTCTGGGGCGGTACTGTTGCGGGTTGGTGTTTGGTGGCTCCAGCTTTTCTATTAATTCTATTGATCGCGCAAGTCTATGATCAGATATCGCAAATACCTGCTATCTCGGCTTCTCTTGCTGGAATGCAGGCTGCTGCTCTAGCTCTGATTGTGTTGTCTATCAGAAGTTTGATCAAAGGTTACGAAAAAAATTATAAATTTTGGGCCCTCCTTGTCGCGGGCATAGGCCTCAGTTTTTTGGCAACACCTGAGCCTTTAATTATTTTGGGCTTTGCGTTGTTTGCAGTTGCGACTTCTAGCTCAATTGGTGGCAACCGCTCACTTAAGCTTTTTTCGGGCTTGCCTCTTTTGCTACTGAATCAATCCATCGCAGATCTTTTTCTTATTTGCTTTAAGTCTGGTGCTTTTGTTTTTGGCAGTGGTCTTGCCATAGTCCCGATTCTCGAAAACGATTTTGTCACAAAAATGGGTTGGATTACGCACTCACAGTTTATGGACGCCTTGGCATTTGGTCAGATGACTCCGGGGCCTGTTTTGATCACGGTCACTTTTGTTGGTTATAAAGTTTCTGGAATGGCTGGGGCCATTGCAGCCACCGTGGGCGTCTTTTTGCCGAGTCAAATTCATATGACCACATGGTTTCCTCGTTTGACAGGGTGGCTTTCCAAACAAAGATGGATTTCGAGCTTTATTCTGGGAGCTTTGGCCGCGGTGGTAGCAACTCTTTCGATGGCTACTGTAAAACTTTGTTTGCAAAGCTCTCATTTGCAAAACC
>CANCBY010000189.1 GCA_947374445.1 Pseudobdellovibrionaceae bacterium | reverse complement strand
GCAATCGGCGACAATGTCGAAACATTTTGCAACTGAAAATCAGTGATCAAATTCCAACCCGATGCCGACTGCCCGGTAAAAGTTTGGTAATAACCAGGAGCCCCGTAACGAAACATCAAATTAATTTCGGTATCAATATCACCTTCAATCAAAACATCCGTTCCTGAAAGCTTCACGCCATAAAAAATTTCACTTTCAGAAAGCTTACTGCCCATCGTGTTTTCGGTGAAGTTAATCATCGCAATCGCAGGCCCAACAAAACGAGACAGAGCAAAAGGCCGTTTGCGTCTTGGCTGATCACGTTCAGCTTGTTTTTTAGATTTTTTATTTTTAGCAGCAGCCTTGGATTTTTTTTGGCTTTCAAATTCAAAATTGATTGGTTCTAAATCACTCTCGACAATATAGCCAATTTTACTACCCACACGAATACGATGAAATCCCGAAAATGACTTTAGCGAAACTTCAAAAACTTGCTTCTCTTTGAGAGTACCAAGAACAGCCGAATCGTAGTCGGCCTTCTGATAAACCAGAGCTCCTTCGACCAGAATTCTTGCTTTGTAAGATTTCGCAGGCTCTGCCACTGCCGAAATGCCAAAGCAAAAAAGAATAAGCACGCTGCTTAAGGAGCAAATAAAAAGAAATATTTTTTTTTGCGCTCTAAGAGCGGATAAGCCAAACACGATAAAACGCCTCGACAACAATTTTGAAAGACATTTTACTCTGACCGACCCGTCGATCCTCGAATAAGATCGGCACTTCATTACCACGGCAACCCGCCTTGAGAGCTCGATACTTTAATTCAATTTGAAAACTGTAGCCGTTGGACTGCACCGTAGAGAGACTCATTTTTTTTAATGTGGCGGCTTTCCAGGCATTAAATCCGCCGGTCCAATCACGCAGCGGAAATCCCAAGATCAGACGCGAATACAACGAACCACCTCGAGAAATTAATTTGCGCAAAACTCCCCAATTGAGAGTCGCCCCGCCTGGGACATAGCGTGAACCAACAATAAAATCATACGAAGGCAAAATCTCTAGAATACGAACCAAATCATGAGGACGGTGTGAAAAATCCGCATCCATCTCAACGACAGCATCGTAACCTCTCGTCAAAGCCCAATCAAAACTAGCAAGATAGGCTCGCCCCAAGCCTTCTTTTTTTGCTCGGGCCAAAAGATAAACTTGTTTGTCATGGCCTTCGGTTTTTTTCATCCAAAGACGAACCACATCTTGCGAACCATCCGGCGAGCCATCATCACAAACCAGCACATCAAAAATAGGAGCAAGCTCCATCAAAATAGGCAGCAGCGCCGTCAGATTCTCTTTTTCATTATATGTGGGCACAACGACAAGTGTTTTCACAGCTAAAGCCTACTGTATTTTCTTCCTGGCTGTCTAACTCTTTAACGCAGGTTTTTTCGCCGCAACCCCTCAAAACCACCCACGAATATGGACTCCAGATTGCAATTGCATTGGGCAGCTCAATGCGGAGAATCCATGCCCACGGCAAAACGTTACTCAATTCAAATGGCTATCTTACTACTTTCTCAGATTGGCCTCTCGATTTCAGGTTTGGCAATTTCGAAACCACAATCGCAAACGCTGGCGTCACTGACGTGCAAAAATTGGAAGTCTTACCAAAAATCTCTGCCCCCAGCCGTAGCTGAATCCCCGGCCCCGTCCTCATCCGAAGCAACCCCAGAAGGTGACGAAACCTCAATTGTCAAAAATGTCGAAGCCTCTCCAGAAAAACAGCCCGAGGCATTTGACCAACTGATTATATCCAAATCAAAAAGACAGCTCATTGCGTTTTCTCACAGCAAGGCAATCAAACAATACTCTGTTTCTATCGGCCAAAATCCAAAGGGTGCAAAAACTCAGGAGGGCGATTTCAAAACACCCGAAGGCCAATATTATATTCAAAGCAAAAATTCAAAGAGCAAATACTACCTGTCACTGCTCATTTCATATCCTTCTGACAAGGATTTAGAACTGGCTGAAAAACTTCAAGTGCGCCCTGGAGACTCAATCATGCTTCATGGATTTCCGCTAGATCCTAGTGAGCGCGCTTTTGCCAACGAACGGCACACGACGACTCAAGATTGGACTCAAGGCTGCGTCGCCGTCAATGACGACGAAATCGCTGAGATCTACACACGAGTCTCTGTGCAAACTCCGATCCTGATCTGTCCTTAAAAAATTAGATTTGTCTCGAGACCAGGCGGCCCTTTTTTTCTGATGCAGAGGCTACAGCACGGGTCATCGCTTCGTTTTTAAAATCCGCTTTTACATCCGTACTCTTGATACGATGAGGAATTTTTAAGGGCGCTGCAAGCATGGTCGAGGGATCATTTTTTCTTTCTGCAAGTCGATTTTGAACTTTTAATACCGCCGCATTCACATCCTTAAGATAGAGCACAGGATCAAAACCGCAATACTTGCAGGTCATCGCCATCCGCCACCGCAACTTAACAAACACCTCAGAAATTGCGAGTAAAATAACAAACATGATTAAGACCCGAGGATCAAACTCTCTGAAAAGCAAATACATACAGATTGTGGAGCCTAGCGCGCTCGCAAAAATATTTAAAATCCCCACGCTTTTCTGTTTATAGATTTGCCTGGGGGATTTACAAAATGCGCAATAACACTGCTCTCGGTCAGAAGACTTGGCCATATTTCAATATTATCACATGAACTGCCCTCAGCAGGAGGTCCAGAAAATCATTAGAAGCCAGGTCCACTGTTTAAGGACCGTCCAGAATTTGCTAAACTCAGAGTATGAATAATAAAAAAATGAGTCTTATTTCATTATTTACATCGTTCGTTAGCTCAATATTTAAAAAATCAATCCCACTTCTTAGTCTCATCGGCATAGCTCTCTCTCTACTTGTGCACTCGCCCAAGGTCCAGGCCGAAGAGTATGAAGAGGTCAGCTACGACGATCTCGTTAATCAAATCAGCCATCGCAAATCACAAATTAACAGCCGGCAAGAAACCTCAGCCAACTTTGACAATCTCCTAATTCATGCAGGAATTGGACTTGTCACAACGGCCACTTCTATCAATTACCAAGGCAATGACAACTTGAAGTATCAAAATGGTTTTGAGCTCTCGATGGGCATAGATCTTTTCTCTGAAAACTGGGCTACCGAAGGCGTCATCCGCAACTTTGGCCAATCAACTTCTGGCTCAGAAACCCGCTCACTGCGTGAGCTTGACTTAAAAATCTTGTACCGCAGTTCTCCACTCAATAAGTTCGGCTTTCGCGCAGGAGCTGGACTCGGCACACGCTATTTTAAACTGAGTGACTCTGCTAATGGTGCATCCATCGATGACACCACTCCAACGGCACTTGCCTTTGGTGGATTGGATGTTTATTTAAGTAAGAATGTCAGCCTCGGAATTGAGGCCGGATTGCGTTCGGCGATGGTCTCAAGCACGACTGACAAAAACTCCATCGACACAGCCCTTCATCTCGACACTTATTTTTAAAATGACTTTTAAGCAGACTTTTTAAACTGATTTTCTAAAACGGACTTTAAAAATGGATTCCAGCTTTTCAATTTGGCCTTTAGTTTTAGGTGCGCTGATTGGAATCTACCTATTTGCTTGGCCTCGATATTTTAAATCAAAAAAAGAATCCTCGCCTCCATTCGAGCTCACGCCCAACTGCTTACTCACTCGTCTGCCAGTGATGCTCTTAACCGAGCCCGAATCAGACCGTGGCACCAAGCCTCACAGATTTGAAATGATCTACCAAATGCTCAAAGAACACGGCTACAAAGTTGAGTGGACACAAATACCTCTCGAGTTTCAAAACTCCCAACAAATCAAACAACAAATTGAAGGGCTTCTCGAAGAGCTCCAAGCAGAAAAGCTGTCTTTTCATTTCTTTATTTCACCGGAGGCTTTCAACGTATTTAATGAGGTGCTAGTAACGAATGAGCCTTTCTTGCAGGTGGTGACCTCCAGCTCATCGCTAGATTTTTCTGAACCTCGCCTGGTCCTTCATCGAGCCGTTGAACTCGCAGAACAAGATTTCGTTGGCGCCAACCCAAAGCAACTCGTCTAAAAAGGCACAGCAGACATTCATCGCAAGCGCAGAAGATTGACTTGAAACAACACCTCTGTTGTCCTTGTAAGTATGAATAAATTTACCGCTGAAATCACCGCTGAGCTTCTTGAGTGTAAAGAGTTTTTGATCGCTTTTTTAAAGCACCCGCTGAAGGAAATTTCTCGGGTGCCAGATTGGTCATGGCAGCGCATACTACTATTTCAAGTTGTCTTTACAATGTGCACCGGCGCTTTAGGCGGACTGATCTCTCTTCATGTTTTTTCAATTATCACTCAGATGATTCTTGTTCCGATTCTCACGCTGATCACGCTCAGTGTTTCATGTCTTTTCTTTTATTACGCATTCCAAATTTTTGCAGATAGAACGATTGATTTTAGACCACTCTTCGCGACAGTCTTTTTTGCTAACATTCCATTTTTTATTTTTCAAATCATTGCAATGTACTTATCGCCCATATCAATTATTGGCTTGGCCTTTACTGCTATGCTATTGATTGTTGCTTTTGTTGATCGCTTTTTGATTCCTAAAAAAATCGTGGTTCGCCTGATCGGCGCTCTCTATGTCGTTTTTATCGCCATCTGGATTGGTCAAAAAATCGAAGGCTCAAAGATGGACCGAGCATGGAAAACAGAGCGAATCCAGGCTCCTGAAGTTAAATTAGGCGAGTAGAAAAAACGGCCGTACCGTGCTACTTGTTGCTACTATGCGCGTCCGGTAGACCCAAAACCACCAGCGCCACGCTCTGTAGAATCCAAAGCTTCAACCCACTGAAAGTCAGCCTGTACAACAGGAGCTAAAACCAATTGTGCGACACGCTCACCAGGCTGAATAACAAAAGTCTCAGAGCCTAAGTTAATCAAAATAATTTTCACTTCGCCTCTGTAATCGGCATCAATCGTTCCGGGAGTATTTAACACGGTCAAACC
>CANCBY010000188.1 GCA_947374445.1 Pseudobdellovibrionaceae bacterium | reverse complement strand
TGCATGCGCTCTTGCACAAGGCTTCCACGCTCACTCACGATCTTTTTCATTTTTCGATTGATCTCGTAAAGCGACGACATCACTTTGCGCTGTTTGACTTCGTCGTTAATTAAAGACTTTTTTGTTCCGACCAAATCTTGAGCCAATTTTTCAATGTGCTGATTTTTTTTTGTTGATGCAACAGTCAATGATTCAGCCAAAGGCTCTGTTGAGCCCCAAACCTTGACCGTCAGCAAACAGAATAAAAGCAGGCGTGAGTTCAAGCTTTTTCCCTGCCGTCTTTTGACTTTTGACTTGCAGACCAGCCAGTATTAATTCGCCGCACACACAGCCAAGAAGCAAATGCCCCCAGTAAAACAGCTAAAGAAAAAACAGAAATTGTCTGGCCGGCACCAATAAACTCTAAATGCTCATTCAGTTGCAAAAACGAAATTTGATCTTTAAGAGCATTTTTAGTCGAACTAAATAGTCCCCAGGTCAAAGCCAGTGCAATGACGCTGCTAACACCCGCCACAACCGCACCTTCAATGACAAAAGGTTTACGAATTTGCCTTGAAGTGGCTCCAATCAATTCAAGAACTTCAATTTCAGCCCGCTTTTGCTGGACGCTGGTATTGATTGAATTCGACATCACAAACCCAGCTGAAATAAAAATTATTCCAATAAAAAATGCCCCGACATAGTTAAGCCCTTGCGTGATTGAACTGTAAGACTTAATCCAGTCTTGCCCATAGCTGACCTCATCAACACCTGGCTGAACTTTAAGTGAGCCCGCTAGCCCTTGCATAATTTGCAAATGCTCTGCAGGTGCTACGTTTTTATTCAGTGAAAATTGAAAGCTCGACGGAATAAATCGCAACAAATCACTGTCATTCAAAAGATCAGGCGCATATGAAGCCATTTGATCACGGAATTGTCCTAGGGCTTGATCTTTTGTGACATATTTTATTTTATCGACGTTCTTATTTTCACTGAGCATTTTTTCAACAGAGGTAACAGACTCAGGCGATGCAGCTTCGTTCATATAGACACTGACCTGCAAAGACTCGCCCCACAACGTAAGTATCTTTGAAAGATTATGGCTTACTGTTAGCACGCCAGCGATCACACAAAAGCTTGCAACCAAAACAGAAAGCGTCGCAAATTGCAATTTGGCTTGGCCTTGCCATTTCTCAAATAGAAGAGACATCGTTGCCTCCTATAATTTCACGATTAGAAAACCGATGGTCAAAAGCAATCATTCCATCTTTGATTTCAATCGTACGTTTTCGTCGGCGCGCAACCATGTCATGATCATGAGTCGCCACGAACACCGTCGTCCCTTGGGCGCTAACTCTCTCTAAAAGATCCATTATATCTTCACTTAACTTAGGGTCGAGATTTCCTGTCGGCTCATCGGCAATCAAAACCTCTGGTTGATGAATAATTGCACGGGCAATGGCTGTACGCTGCTGCTCCCCACCTGAAACATACTCTGGAAGTTGATCAGACTTGTGACCAAGCCCCACTTGCTCCAGGACATCGTAGACTCGCTTTGCAATCGAAGACCCGCGATCTCCGCGGACGATCAACGGCAGCGCTACATTTTCAAAAAGAGTTTTGTCTTTCAAAAGCCGAAAATCTTGAAACACAACGCCGATACGGCGTCTAAAATAAGGAACTTCATTCATTGAAATTTTACCTAGATCATAACCGCAGACTTTGACTCTGCCTGAAGTCGCTTGATCAAAAGCGGAGAGCATTTTAAACAATGTTGTTTTACCTGCTCCACTAGGCCCAGTCATAAAAACAAACTCGCCCTTATCAATTTTTAGATCGATATTTTTAAGAGCATGCACCGGCCCAGGATAGGTTTTATAAACATGGCTAAATTCAATCATCAATGAAGCTCCAAACTCTGAAAATCTTTTTCACGAGTGACTTCAATCAGTGTAAATCCACCTTGAGTTTGATGTCGCAGACTGCGTGGTCCAGTCCAGTGTAGGATTTTGTTCTACTAGACCTAAGCAAGATTGCTGTTTCACAAATGGAAATAGAGTTTTCATTAGAAATTTTAGACCGAAATTGTTTTTGATCCTTTCATCTGCTCGAATTTTTCGACCTGGAAAAGCTCTCTTATATTTATTGGTCGGTTAGCTCATAAGGCTAATAATGAGGTCGCCATTGGGGCCATCTTTAGGATGGGCTGGCCGAACCTCACATTTGTATTGAAAAATGTTAAAATCAGCCACAAGTTAATATCATGGACAAACAACAGGAAGCAAAGCTGAAGAAAATGGGAATTTTCACACGGTCGCAGGCCGAGGCGATGGGCCTTAGTCATCAGTGCCTTTCCCGATTGGTAAAAGAAGAGAAAATTATTCGTGTTGGCCGAGGAATGTATCTGCATTCCGAGGGCAATCTTAGCCGGGACATTGACTATCAAGTAGCCTGCAAAAAGTTCGGCCCCAAGTCTGTGATTGGAGGAATCACCGCCCTTTTTCATTACAACCTCATCGAGCAAGTTCCTGGACAAGTATGGGTATTAGTTTCGCCAAGCCAAACAACACATTCGCAGCTGTACCGATTGATCCGCACCAAAATTAAATTGGATCTTTGGGTTCTCAGTGAGAATGGCTATCGCATTGTAAGTGTCGAGCGAGCTGTGCTTGAGGGCCTAAAGATGGCTAAAAAAATTGGAGAACGCACGGCAGTTCAAGCTGCAAGGGCTGCACTCGCAACCCGACAAACAACAGAAGTAAAACTTGGAAAGGCCGCCAAAGCGCTTGGGCTTGATTCGTTGTTGACGAGATATTTTGAGGTAATCACAACATGACGACAAAAGCCAAAAGCGACTCCGTTCGAAAAAAATTAAGTAACCTCGCCCAAAAACTCAAAGTGCCTTACCGGAACGTCGAAACAGTTTTCATAATTGAGCGACTGGTCGCGCGCCTAGTGGCAGACAAAAAGCTCAGTCAGCATTTAGTTTTTAAAGGCGGTTTTGTTGGGCTTAGAGTTTATGACTCTCCAAGATACACAATTGATCTCGATGCTCTTCTAGTAAAAGCAAATATCGATTCTACCTTGGAGCTGGCAAAGCAAAGAGCTGAGATCGATTCTGATGATGGCACTTGGTTTCGCTTTGAAAGCCAGTTCAATTTAACCACGCAGGGCGAATATGGCGGTATTCGACAAGTTTATCGAGCTGGAATTGGTGAGATTCTACCCGACATCAAGCGGGCCCAAGCAATCAATTTTGATTTAGGTATTGGAGACCCAGTGACTCCTGGACCACAGAAGGCAGAGACACCATCATACTTCCCACAAAATGAAGATATCAGCTGGTCGGTTTATCCTATTGAAACTATCTGTGCTGAAAAACTTCATGCCTTAGTCATCCACGGCGATGCGAACTCCCGCTCGAAAGATATCCACGACTTGTCTGTGTTTTTACCGAAAGCCGATGCCGAAATTTTAGGAACAGCACTCAAGCGATGCTTTGAATTCAGAAAAACCGAACTGCCAAAAAAAATCTCGACAGAGATTAAAAAGATCAACACCCACCGCCTTGAGAAAGGGTGGGCCAACTCCGTGTCAACAGTTGCGAGGGCCCCGGATTTTAAGACCACCTTTGATGCGGTCATAAAAAATATGGCGAAGCTTGAGAAGCACTTCAAATGAGCGATCAGAAAAAGTAGTTTGCAGGTTCTCGTTCAGAGCTATAAAAAGCTGCGATCACTAATCGTGACTAATTTACGAAAGCTCGCCGGTAAATACCAAGTCGCATATGCGATTATGCTGTTTCCGAAGTGCTGACTGGACCGCATCGATATTGCGCAAAGACTCTGTCTTGAGTGCTTCGTCATAGGGTGTTTTCACAGTCTTAAGTACTGCTCCACCAACAAAAACTCGGCTGACCAAAAAAGGATTAGCCAAACCCCAGTCTTCTGTCTGGATATGATAGCTCTTACCGCGCACCTGAATGTCAGAGTTAAAACCTTTTTGCATCGCCGTTTGTTCTAGAACATTTTTATGATGATGTTAAGCCTGAGTTTTAAGCACATCATCTAGACTCGACTGATTTGGTTCTGCGTCTCATAATGAGACGGGTTTATACAATTTTATGCGGGTGACAATTTTTGGAACCGCTTTTGCTCTACACTATATGTGTATGGGGGATTCAAATGGGACGCTTTAAACAGTTCACGATTTTGACACTTGTTCAGGTTTGTTTGGTCGGTGCGGCTTGGGGGGACGCAAAATACGAAAGCAACCTTAAGGCTGCGGCGAAAAAAACAACACCTGGAAAAGTTGCCACTGCAACTCAGTCTCAAACGGTAGAGAATACTAAGGATTCTACTGCCCAAACAAACTCACAAAGTGGAGTATTGGGTGCCACACCTGATGTACGTCCTGAAACTTTAATGTATCAGACTTGCATTAACAAATACAAAGATGACACGGCAGCAATAAACAAGTGCTACAGAGAATCACAGGGCCAAGGAGACAACACTTGCAAAGATGCATTAAGCGATTACACCAAAGCCAGCAGAGAATTTAATGAAATATGCGCACAATCTGGCCTTGGTAGTGACTGCAACAAGGGCATAGCCGATTGCTATGACGTTGAAGGCCAAAAAGAGTACTCCAATTTATCAGAAGTTGCTAACCAGCTTGGCGTACCTGGCATAGACCAACTTACCAGGTCTCAAAAAGCTTGCCCTACTATGACTTATTCTGATTGGACTTCTCAACATTCAAAAATTGAAGATTCACTAAATAAAAGTAAGGACAGCCTTGAATCTGCAAAAGAAAAAATTGTCAAAGCACAAGAGGACTATTCCGAAAAAAATGAGAAGTTTGCAGCAAAATATAATGAACTAAATAATGATGAGGCTAAAAGAGCACTTGAGGCAAAGAGTGCAAACCGTAAGGCTGTTGTAGAAAATCAAAAGGCAATCAGAGAACTTCAGAACAGCCAGTTTACTGCACAGATGAATTTGCAAACTCTGCAGCAAAAGGTGGCTCAAGTTTATATTGAAAAAGCTGCAAAACTGGCCGAAGGGTCTGCAGCCATAGCAAGATATAAATGCAC
>CANCBY010000187.1 GCA_947374445.1 Pseudobdellovibrionaceae bacterium | reverse complement strand
ACTTGCGGTCCTTTATCGGTGATCATCAAGCCAAAATACAAAACTCCGCGGTATAAAAAATTCTTTTTTTGCATCAGCTCAAAAGTTGGATTCAAAACTTTTTCTGTGATGAGACTTTGTAACTCAGGAGATATTTTTAGCGGAGCCACCGCACCCATGCCGCCCGTGTTGGGGCCTTCGTCATTGTCTTTTAGGCGCTTGTGATCTTGTGCGAGCGGCAAAGTTTGATACTCAGATCCATTGGTGATCACCAAATAGCTGAGTTCCCATCCGGGCATAAATTGTTCAAGCAAGGCTTTTGAGCCCGCAAGGCCTAGAGTTTGTTTTTCGAAAACATCGACGGCTGCAGATTTGAGCTCATCAATAGTTTTGCAAATAAAAACACCTTTGCCTGCAGCAAGGCCATCGGCTTTCAAAACATAAGGAGGAGTGAATCGGCCCGAAAGTCTGATGACATCGGCAACACTGTAGACCTCTTCAAAGTTAGAAGTGGGCACTTGCGCTTCATGCATAAATTTTTTCGAGAAAATTTTTGAACCTTCAAGCTGAGCCGATTCTTGGCTAGGGCCAACGCAGAGAATTCCTCTCTCGCGCAGAAAATCAGAGAGTCCAGCAACCAAGGGATCTTCGGGGCCGATAAAAACGTAAGCGATGTCATTCTTAACACAAAATTGTAGAATCGCATCGAAGTCGCGCCAGTCTAGGTCGTGACACACGGCCTCGCGACTCATTCCATCGCTGCCGGGGATCGCGTGCACTTCAGATACAGATGGCGATAATGAGAAAGCTCTTACAAGAGCATGTTCTCGACCGCCTTGGCCAATCACAAGAATTTTCATGACGGAATGATACGAAAGCGGTTACCTTTTTTCTATGGAAAAAACAGTTTTTATTTCAGGCAAGAGAACTCCCTTTGGGAGTTTTGGTGGATCACTCAAAGACTTATCAGCCACAGACCTTGGCGTGATCGCGGCAAAAGCCACGCTCGAGCAAGCTGGAGTGGCTCCCGACAAGGTGGATCATGTTGTCATTGGCAATGTGGTGCAGTCGGGTGCGGATGCTGCTTATTTAGCACGTCACATCGGACTCAAGGCAGGGATTCCGGCAGGAATTGGTGCCTTCAATGTGAACAGACTTTGCGGCAGTGGCTTTCAGGCTTGGGTGAACGCAGCGCAGATGATCGCAACCGGCGAGGCCACTTCGGTTCTTGCGGGTGGTGTCGAGCAAATGTCGCAAATTCCATACATTCTTCGGGGCGTGCGCTTTAACGGAATTCGCATGGGGAATGCGGAACTTGAAGATTACATGACTTCATCTCTCACTGATGCTTATGCCGGAATTCCGATGGCGATGACTGCCGAAAATTTGGGCGAGAAATACGGAATCACGCGCCAAGAGTGCGATGAGTATTCGATTTTATCTCAAGCTAAAACCAAATCCGCTTTGGCTGAAGGTAAGTTCAAAGAAGAAATGACTTCAGTGACTATCGAGTCCAAAAAAGGATCTGTTGTCATTGCCAATGATGAACATCCAAAACCAGATGTGACTCTTGAAAAAATCAGCACGATGAAGGCACTTTTCAAAAAAGACGGCTTGGTAACTGCGGCAACAGCTTCGGGTGTCGTTGATGGAGCTGCGTGCTCTTTATTGATGGGCGAATCTAAAGCAAAAGCTCTGGGCCTTAAGCCTTTGGCTCGCGTTGTTTCTTACGCTTCAGTGGGTTGTGATCCTAAAATTATGGGAATTGGTCCTGCGGGTGCTGCGCGATTGGCGCTGGAGCGTGCGGGTCTTAAGCTTGAGCAAATGGATTTAGTCGAAGTGAACGAAGCTTTTGCGGCTCAGTATTTGTCAGTGGCAAAAGAGCTTGGGCTCGATCCTAAAAAAACCAATGTGAATGGTGGAGCTATCGCCATCGGCCATCCGTTGGGTGCCTCAGGTGCGCGGATCATGAATCTTTTGGTTTATGAACTTCATCGCAGACAAGCTAAGTATGCTTTGGGCTCAGCTTGTATCGGTGGTGGTCAAGGGATCGCTGTCATTATCGAGAGACTCTAAATGGATATTCAATTCAATCTTCGCGAACGAACAGTGATCATCGCAGGACCTTTTTCATCGACGTTGCAAAACATGATGATTGGTCTGACTCAACTGGGTGCTGATGTGGCCTTTTTAGATAAAGATGCTCAGCAAGCGGTCAAGTTTTGTCAAAACATCACAGATCAGCGCGAGGTCAATGAAAAGCAAGGCCGAGCGATGGCTGTGCCGGTGGATCTTTCTGATCGCGTGCAACTCAAAGAATCAATCAGCAAAGTCGCGCAAACTTTTGGTAGCATCGATATTTATATCGATGCCCATTTGCAAAACACTCCTTCACCGATGGAGCTTCTGAATGATGAGACTGACATCGATGCGCTTTTAACTCGTAATTTGAAAATTCCACTGATGCTCACTCAAAATATCATTGGTTATCTCAAGGGTCGTAAGCGCGGGCGTATTCTTTACCTTGTGAATCAGCCGATGCTTGGTGGAGCGACCTCTGATCTTTTGGCGGCCACTGCACGTACTGGGCTTGTGCAATTTGCAAAAACTTTCGCGCGGCAAATTCATGATCTGAATGTGACCGTGAATGTTTTGTCTGTGGGTCTCACTGAGGAATATGTTTTGGGGCACTATCCTGGTGCTGGAAGCATCAAAGAAGCTGTTGAAAAACTCAAAGCTCAAGATCCCACTTTTAAAATCACAGAGCCTGATAAAATTACTCATTCTGTGGTGTATCTCGTGAGCCAATTCGGCAACGCCGTCAGCGGGCAGACGATCACATTGAATTAGAGATTTATTTTAGTGGACGAGCCTCGAATCAAGAAGAGGCTCGTGGTTCTTTAGATTATAACATTTCAAGGTCCAAGATTTGAAAATAGAAACGGCGACCCTAAGGCCGCCGTTTGGAACGGATTTCTCTCGCGTCAACGAGAGGAGACTATCATGCAAAAAACGTATGATATTTATCGGAAAAAACGAGAAGATCTTGAGTTTTATTTCCGGCTTTTTGTGCTGGGGCTCAAGGCCTTCTACTACTTGCTATTGATCTATTCGATCCTGGGCTAAAGTTTTGTACCAGTCTGTGAATCTGGTTATTTAACCCGCGAGTTCTTCAAGGCTGAAGCTGTGGCTTTGGGGTCACCTGCTGCGAAGTGATATTTGGCTTTAGATATCTACCTGAAGATAATTGTTTAGAGATGTATTGATAAGAACCAAAAAGTTCTCTGTCCATTTACTCGCGTCATAGTCATCTTGAGGGTTTTGGATTTTAAATTCATTCTCGTTTTTTAGAACCCGGTATATTGGGGCGATTTTTGAAATAGTATCCGCTTTTGCGCTTTGTTCGACCATTGCGGCGCTCATTCGCAGCGAGCCTCCGGGTTCGATAAAGTATTTTCCAGACTGGCTGATCAAAGACTCTTTTGAAAATCCATTCCAGCCGGGGACAGCGTAGAGGTAAGATCCGTTTTTCGTAACGCGGTTTACGTTTAAGGCAAGATTGAAATAGATAATTAAATTTTCTCCAGAGATGTGATCTCGGATCCAGTCAAACTGCGCTTGGTCTTCTGTGTATTTTTTTAGACTTGCTGCGAATTGATCTACGGATTGGATATTGTGATTCAGCTCTTGGTAAGCGCGATATCCGCGAAAATTTTGCGAGATGTAAACGCCAAAGAGCATGTTGCTCGCGTAGGCTTCGGATGTTTTGAAGGGCTTGTCCGCAGAGAAGAATGATGGGGTCATCGCATGATTTTTCAAGATGTCGGTGCGTGGATAAGGGTAAAAAGGGCTTGCGTTGATTTCGATCAATTGTGCGAGCATCTCGTCCATCCACGAAGATAAATTTTGTTGCTCGTTGAGGATATGAGCGTATTCGTGAGCAAGCAGGCCTGACCACACAAGTCTTGAGCCTAAAGCACAATCAAGTTGCAGAGATTTTTTTTGGTCGCCCTCATGGAGGCCGTAGAATCCTCGGTATTGTTTTTGCGGGCCGAAGTCTTCGATGATGATCGGGACTTTGGCTAAGATGCTGAGATCTCGCTTTGGGTAAAAAATCTTGAGGGTTGAGAATACGACCGAGTCATCTTGCAATAGGGTTTTAAGTGAAGAACGAATGTCATTTTCGAAATTGAGACACTGAGATCTGATCTCGATAGATGCGTTTATTTCTGCCGCTTTTGCGGGGATTGGAAATGCCAGCAGGCAGCTCGCTGTAACGAGAGCTGCCTGGAGGAGATTGAGAAAAGTTGAGTGAGTGGAGTTAGTCAACTGTCACCGTTGTTGGCTCTTCGTAGTTGTCGTCGATTTTCCAGAAGATCGTGTATTCTCCGGGAAAAACAGAGACGAAATTGCCGTCCGTGCTATCGGCGATTCCATTCTCGGCGAAAAAGTAACTCTTAATTTTGGTCTGTTCATTTATATCTAGAAGTATGACTTCTCTAACGAACTCTTCTGGTGACTGAGATTTTTCAAATGCTTTTCTGATGTTTTTTGAGTCAATGCCGGATCCGCCATAAAGGCATTTTAGCAAGCTTTCTGAGCTCTTGTCTGGGGAGCAAATGCTGTATGTCACTTTGGCGTAGTCTTTTATAGAGTTAGCTGGGTAAACAGAAAATGAGATTTTCTGTCCACTGTTGTATTTCGGGACTACGATTTCACGAAGAGGGATAATTTTATTTTCTCCTTCGGAGATGTAAACCCAAAAGCCAACATAAAAGTTGCTCTCAAATCTTTTGTCTACCTGATAAATTCGATAAAGACCTTCATTGAGGCGAATTGGTTGGTTGATGTCCCCGCATCTATTGAGTGGTGATATTGGTCCGCCGCTTTTGAGCAGATGCTTTTGCTCATCGGTTGCGTATTTGGCCAAACAAAATTGTATTGGGCCTTCTTGCGCCTTTCCTAGTCTTCCTACGACTGTAATACTTGTTTTTGGTAAAACTGGCGCTTGAACTACGTATTGTTTGGCTTCATCTGCATCTGATGTGCTGACTAGCTTATCTGCACCGCTGCCGATGATAACTCCGCTGCCGGATTTTACTTTGTCATTGCCTTTAGTGGTATTGG
>CANCBY010000186.1 GCA_947374445.1 Pseudobdellovibrionaceae bacterium | reverse complement strand
GAAGACTCCGGTGGACTCTGTAGCTGAAAATAATTTAAAAAATTTATGAATTGAGAAATCAGTGGCCCCTTTTGCTATGGCTTTATACATGGCCCATGGGACTTCCAGATCGACTCCCTTGGCCCCTTTTCGAACCGCCACCTACAGTCACAACGATAGTTTAAGAAAAATAAGATGTGTCCTGTCCGAAAACTTTTTTCGTCAGGATGGACACTGTTCGTTTTGATACGGTTGACTAAGACTGATCAGGACCAAGGTCTGGATGATGAAACCATAAGAAAACGTTATCAAGATCGAGAAACATCGAAAAATCACACAAATTCAGAGCAAATCTTTGAAAGCCGCGCCCACATTGAAAGTCGCCTAAAGCTTTCAGTTAAAAGCTTTATGATATCAAATAGTTACTGGGCTTATGGCTAGATTTATCGTTATTGACATATCGCTTTTGACATGATAGTATCAGATCAATAGTCTTTCATTTTATGTGGAAAGTAGAATTCGAGACTTTAAAGGCCCAAAAAGAAATTGAACTCTTGATCAAAGAGAAAAAAATCACTCGCGAGGATCAGGAAATCATTTCCGCTTGGATTCGGCAAATTAAGCTTGAAGGGCCTGAAGGAATACAGGCAACTGCTAAATGGGCCGATCATGCCTTAAGAGGCGAATGGGACGGTTACAGGTCATCTGCCTTCAGCAACAGAGGCCGAATTATTTATTGTGTGAAAGAAAAAGTAGTCAAAATTTTAATTGCTCGAATTACAGAGAAACACGACTACAAGAGGTAAATATGAGTAAGGCTACCAAAGATCCATTGAAAGTTTTTAAGTCGGCCGAGACAACTGGCTCTTTGATTAAGTCATTTCGAACAAATTTCGAAATCAGTCAGGATCAAATGGCCTTTGCCTGTGGGTTATCTCAGGCTAATCTTTCAGCCATTGAGAATGATCGCCGTGAAGTTGGTACTAGGGTTGCCTTGAAGCTTTCAGCTTATATGGGGCTTGCTCCAGACATTATTCTGTACCCCAATGGCTATGACAACCAGCCTGAGTTCCTGGAAGTAAAGAAGCGAACTAAGAAGCTTGAAGATATGGCTGGCTGATTTTTAAATTCGACTGGTTACTTAGTTTTTGAAGGACTATCTTGAGTTCGATTTAAAATTTCATCTGCAGAAACGAGTTTCGTAAAATATCTACTCGCTCCTGCCTTTATAAAATCCTCTGGTCGATATTGATTCCCACCGCTCATAATAAATATCGGCGGGTGATTTTTATATCGGGCTTTAAATTCTTTTAAAAAGCTCATTCCATCGATCACTGGCATAATCACATCGGTCAGAACCATATCAACGATTTCTGTTTCGAGAACCCGTAGGCCATCTGTCCGTTGCTTGCTTCAAATGCTGTCCAATTTTTATCTAAAAATTGGTCCGACATTATTTCTCGCAAATCTGGGTCATCCTCAACGATCAATATTTTCATCTCTAAACCTTCTTGGTCTGTCCTACTAACCGGCCTAAATTCCAGTGATGATAAAAATCAGCTACCTGTGAAACCCAAACATAAGCCTGAAGAATAGTTCGCAAAATCAGCGTGTTAATTCCAGGAATGTAATAAGCTGGAGGCGGAGTTGATCCTGGAGCTCAACTAGGGTCCTCTATACAATTTCTCATAAAGACTTGGATCCCATATAAATACTGCTGTTGAGCCATCGGCAAAAAGGAATCTCGTTTGCCTTAACAAAAAGAAATTCAAACCAGCTGTCGTCGAGTCAACCTCAACCCTTCTGATGTAAGAGTCAGATGCAGTGATGTATAAATAGTTTGTGGATACGGCACTGAACTGGGAAGTCCATACATTTTGAACATCCGCTGGCTGGTTTAATACCTGCGTCCCATCATTTCTTATTATTGTACTAGGTGTGCAGGCGGCACGGCTTGAATAGGCATTGCATGTTTTGTATTCGCTACCACCAGTTCCCTCAAGAGAGTGAGAAGCTAACAACCAAGGGGCTGCATTACTAAAATTGTTTTCCACGCCCTGAATATTTCTCGGTCTAAATTTAACCTTGGATGCGATCCCAGGTGTTACTGAGTTCGCGGGAACTTCCGGAAATAGTTTCTCGGGTATCGCGCCAACTGGGGCGGGGCTTCGTGCAGCGGCTTCAGCTAAACTTCTTCCTTGTCCAGCATAAAAAATATTTCCGCCCATTCCGCCGAAATCAATATTGAGAAATTGCTCTCGACAAAAAGCAACTGATAGCGACCAGTTGTATCCGTGAGTGCTGCCGGTATTAGGTCCGCCCTCCCAAGTTTGATTAAAAGTCGGAAGGTTCGCGCCACTGCCGCAGCCAATGGTCCAATTCAACGTCGACGTCGTTTCTGACCAAGCAGGCTGACCATTCTCGCCAGGGCCCGTGGTCACCCAATCAGTGCCATTGTTTACGACTTCAACCCAAGGACTTGTGACCGGTGCGTTGCCAATTTTCAACCGATCAGGAGCATAAAGTATGACTGACCTTTTTTTATTCGGAAGCCCACTGCCAACATCTGCCCAAAGATAATAGTGCCGAAGTACGGAATTACCTGCCAAGTCCGTGGGGCCATAATCGGTGGAGTTTGGCTTCACCTTGAAGGTCAACATCGCACCGTCTATTGTTGGAGCTGTTGCTGGCAGACCCGCAACCGAAGCACTGAATGTCTGCGCCTGTAAGTCCAGTACCGCTATCGAATACGAAGTTCATCTTGGTCATAAAAAATACTTTGGGCCATTGATAGGTTGCTGAATGTTGATATAAATCCCATAAATAAAAACACAAAATTTCTCATATGAACTCCTTGTTTAAGTTTTAAACACTTTTAAAATTAAGGCTCAAAAATGGCTCTTCCAATCTGTGAGAAAGAATTAAACCATCAATGAAAACATATAAATTCTAAATGCGAAATTTAGTCCAGATTTCTCGTTTCAGCGTATACCGAATTGAATCATAGGAAATCGTACCGAAAGGTGCACTTGACTTAAGATGGGGCCACTTAAGCCTAAAGAGCATTTTAAAATACATCACGACAGAAAATTATTTGATCATTTCACCCAGTCCATACTGAACTGACGACCTTTGATACTCAGCTTCTGCTCCTGGGAGCCAAGAACTTAATGATTCTTTGCGGTGCGAGTCCGAGGGATGCGTCGACATCCACTCGGGCGGTGCCGAGCCACCATGGCTAGCCGCCATTCGATCCCAAAGAGCCAATGACTCTCTCGGCTCATAACCGGCTTTTGCGAGGTACACCTGCCCCGCACGATCCGCCTCAGACTCGTCTTCGCGAGAAAACTTTCGATTGAAAAAAGACAGTGCTAGGCCCGCTGCCGCACCACCCACTTGACTCAGTTTTTTGCAGTTTTCAGTTTCACACAGAAGCTGACCACCAATGATCGCAGCCCCTGCCACAATCAATGCAGTTTGCTGCTCTTCGATAGCTCGAGAATAGACTTTTTTACCGTGACGAAGAGTGGCATGAGCCACCTCATGACCCATTACTGCAGCTAGAGCCGCCTCGGTTTTTAAAACGGGCATGATACCCGTGTAGACAGCAATTTTGCCACCGGGCATACACCAAGCGTTAACCTCTGGGTTTTCGACGAGCACAACTTCCCACTGAAAATTTTCACCGCTGGCCTTAGCTATACGTTGTGCTACTCGCTGAACAATTTGGTTCCAGGCCTGATTGGACGAAATTTTATTTTTAGATTTGAAGTCCTGATAAGCCTTAGCAGACTCAGAATTGAGTTCGCTTTCGGAGATTTCTTTTTTGGGTAAAAGCGAACAGCTTGAAATTAAAATCAAGACAAAGACCGAAGCAACAATGATCGAAGCGCTCTTCAAAATTCTTATTTTCTTCTTTAACTTTTGCATCCAATGACGTTGCAAAATTTTTACAAAAAAATCAACCCTGACCTGAGACTATTTTTCGCCGCCCTGAAAAAGGATTTTTCGATCCGACTCATAGCCCTTATGGAAAACTTGGCGTTTAAATACAGTTCCGTTTTGATGCCACTCGATCTGTTCCCCTTCTATCCCAAGTGTCTGTGACATAAGATGTCCTTATGCGATTGAAGGCTGATTCAGACCATGCTGTTGCGGGACTACTCCGCTTCCTTAAGAAAAACCTGCTTTGTGCTTCTTAGCCGTGTCATGTCCTCTTGCGATCGCGATTTTCCAGGTACTCTTTGAGTGCCTTTTTGCTAGAGAGCCAGTTTCTGCCTTCTTTGTGTGCCTCAAGCTTTCCTGATCGCGCCAAAAGATTGAGGTATTTCTCTGAAAATTGTCCGCCCTTTGCCAGTTGAGACAAGGTCATCAGTTTTTCGGTAGGACTTGTATTCGATTGAAGGGCCTTCATGTATATATTGATGGACCTTTCTACCGACTGAGCTACAAATTTTTCAATGTCCGTCGTGTTTCCTTTGTCTGCCTTTTCAAGCGCTCGGTAGTACTTTTGACGATCGTTCTTTAAAATGACTACAAGTGGATAGCCCTTTTGCATCAGTATCAAATTCATAAATAGGCGGGCAGTTCGCCCATTGCCATCCGTGAATGGATGTATGTTCACTAGCTTGTGATGTGCCTGCGCTGCCAATTCAACTGGGTGTAGTTTGTTGAGATTCTTTTTTACCCATATAATGAACGCCTCCATGAGGCGAGGGACCTCGAAGGCCTCAGGTGGCTTATGACTTGATCCAGAAATAAGGACTGTGCCTCGTCGATATTGACCAGCTTCGCGATCTTCAATGTCCTTTATGATTAATTGTTGAAGTGATCTGATGAGTTGCTCTGAGATTGTGTGCTTTTTTTGATGCTCAATCAGCTCATAAAGAAAATGAACGGCCTCATGGTGATTCCTTGCCTCAAGGTGATCCTTTAGGGATTTACCTTTAACCGTGAGGCCATCATTGACGACCAGGTAGGTTTCCTTAAGGGTAAGCTGGTTGCCCTCAATAGCATTTGAGTTGTAGGTCATGTCAAAAGAGAATTGTTCCTTGAGTTTTTGAACTAATTGCGCAGACAAGGGGCGCTGCTTCTGAATGAGTTGGTGCTTTTGATCAATTCTTTTGAGT
>CANCBY010000185.1 GCA_947374445.1 Pseudobdellovibrionaceae bacterium | reverse complement strand
TTGGTATCTCCTCATTAAATGAAGACCTTTGCAATCCTGTTCCTTTCATTTCCCTTGCTTCCCTTTCCAGGGAAATTCGGGTAAGCATGGTTATGAACAAAACATCTGCGACTATTATGTTTATTTGTAGCGTATTTTTGACTTCGCTGGCTTTTGCGCACCTAAAGGCAGATCTATCTTTTAAAAAGACGGCCTCGCAACTTCAAATCAAATCACAGATTAGTAACAACGAAAATGTCGACCTACATTTTAAACTGAAAGCCCAAATTCAGATTCAGCAAAACTCGGGCTTTACTTCAGCACTCAATCCCGATGGTTCGACGGATCTTCTGCTAAAAGCGCAACAGACTGGGCAGATTCAATACCTTATTCCGTTACCCGCTACGACTACTGCTCCTATTTTTATCGCTGGCGATGAGTACTGGATCCCAACTCTAACCGGCTCACAAACATCAAACTCGGTTCAAACCCAATACATTGTATCAGCAGACATGCCTGCAGATTATCAGCTGATTCATTCCGCCACCGGCCACCCTCAAGATGAATTGGCTTTTGTGATTTGCAAATGCCGAAAGTATTCAGGCGCAAAGGGAAAGCTTAATATCTATCTTTCAAAAGATGAACCTGAACTCGCTCAAATATGGCTATCAACACTCGAGACATACCTAAATCAATTCGAAAAACAATTTGGATCCTATCCATACGATCAGTTCTCAGTTGTTGAAAGCCCCGATGAAATTGGCTACGCCTTTCCAAAAATGACATGGATTGGCAGTCAGCTTTTACACTTTCCTTTTATCTTAAAAACGTCTCTGCCCCATGAGCTTCTGCACTCTTGGTGGGGAAACGGCGTCTTCGTTGATCCCAGCAAAGGCAATTGGTGCGAAGGACTTACAACTTTTGGCGCCGACTACGGACTGCTGGCCGACAGCGATAAAAAGATATATCGGGTCAAAGCCATCACCAATTTTTTAAATTATTCTCGCGGTACTAATGAAATTCCGTTGTCTCAATTTTCATCTCGAGGCGAAGACCGCTCACTGCAAGCAATTGGCTACGACAAAGCTCTCATGGTTTTTATTATGCTTGAAACTCGTGTTGGAAAAACCGTCTTCAATCAGGCGCTTCAAGAGTTTTACAAAAAGTATCGTTTCAAAAAAGCAAGCTTTGAAGATTTCTTTTCTGTACTGTCGCAAACTTCTAAAATGGATTTTACAGAATTTAAAAAGTTTTGGCTCTATTCAAAAGGCCTTTTACCTAAAGAATTTCTCAAACTTAGCTGGCAAGAAAACCCCAACCAGCTTGTTTTTGAGACACCAAGCCCTTCAGCCTTAAAAACTATTGCTGGTCTGCCCTTAAATATTTTAGCTTTGATGCCAGATCAAACAGTCAAAAGCTTCAATCAAAAGGTTCGAGACGATGGCAAAGGACTCGAGCTTAAGGTCGCAGCGGCTCCGGTAAGGCCTGTTTCTTATACTTTTGACCAAGACTTTTTCTTACTCAGAGAACTGAGCGCGAGCGAAAAACCGGTTACTTTTTCGCAGTACTTTGCAAGTCCGGCGATCAAGGTGTTAAGTTCCGACGATCAGTTGATCCCTCAGCTGAGCGCTGTTTTTGCCAACAGTAAATTTGAAAGCATCACTGACTTCCGAGAGCTCGGCACATCGCAGCTGATGATTGTCAGTGCAGACCAAGCACTACATAACGCTGAGGTGCGGGCAGAACTAAGCAATAAAGGTCTCGAGCTCTCTCCAAAGCAGTTCACTTACCAAGGTCAAGTTTTTAATTTCAATGAGAATTCTCTTTTTGTTTCTTTTAAAATCAAACAAACTCGGTTGCTTGTTGTGGCTTTAGGGTCCAATCAAACCTTGAACCGCTGGCTTCAACGGTGGAGCCACTACGGAGATAAAAGCTATCTGACTCTCGACAGTAAATCCGCTCTCACCCAAGGCGTGTGGCTAGAGCCATCTCCGATTGCGCTCTAAAGAGCCCAGCACCGGCTAATAGTCACAACCTGCAACGATAGGCTGAGTCTCACATCGCTGAGCCGATTGAGTTAATATTGTGGCGTCTTCCCACTGGCCATTGGCATTGCAACGGCGGCGCACGCAGTGAACTCCTGCCTGTGAAATATCGCAGGTCTTTATGTTTTTCATTGGTTTTTTCTTTTTAGACAAACCCTCACAGGTCCACGCACATTGATTGAGTTCCGCAAAAGGCGCCTCACAAATTTGATTTGGCAATCGTGGTGGAGCCGGAATCTTCGCTACAACAATGGGCTTAAGTTTTTTGCTTTTATCATCAAGGGCCTCAATCTCGTTGGCAGGCAGAGTGACTACAGCCTGCAGCTGTCCCCGTGCAACTTTGCGCCCTTTAAGCAGAACATCATAGGCCACTTCATCATTTTCTTTAAGGCCTTGAAATACTACTTTTTGCCCGCCTTTAATTTTGATCATGGATTCATTTTCGAGCCCTCGAAATTCTTGCTCCCCATGCAAAGCCGTGAGCTCGACATACGGAAACTCGGGCCGGTAATCCAAAATGAAAACTCCATTAGTGAAAACATTCTTTGAAAGTGGGGTTGTATACTGACGGACGCAATCTTTTTCACAGGAGACTTGGATTTTGCCTTTTTGCAATTGCAGATCTAAAACTTCACCCTGTCCCCATGTGATCACAGGAAGCTCAAGAACTGAGTTTTCAAAAACAATCACCTGAGTGTACGGATCGAGCGCGATCTTCACTTCGGCGTCAGCCGAGGTTACAATCTTTGCGTGCTCAGTGAGAACATCATTTTTTTTAAGATCGACAGGCTTTTCAGAGTTTTTAAAGTTCTGCACTAACGCTTTGTTAGCACCTTTTTTGACCTGGCCAGACCTCACGAACTCAATGCGCGGGAATTCGGCCTTTATATTCTTGCTCGACTCTCCCTGCCCCAAAGCCCCTTCCATGGATTGAGACTGAGCCACATCCATAGCAATCACTAACAGCAAAAAAAGAAAAAACTGTTTTTTCAAACCGGTTCTGCAAATCATTTTTTAGAACTCATTTCTAGCTCCAGCTCCCAAATCTTACTCCATCGTAAAAACACAGAGTAACCCGCCCCAACAGCTATTATAAAGCCAGGCATTCCATCTAAAAAACCCAATTTCAAAAAGTAACACTCAAAAAACTTCGTCACAGGTTTGATCAATAGTTTAAATAAAGAGAATTTCTTCCCGCGCTTAAAGTGATCTTGGGCTTGCAATCCCGAATAGCGGTTATTTGTTTCAATCTGATCGTGCAAATTTTTAAAAACGTAATGCAGTAATGGCGATTTAAATGAAATGTCTGCGGTGCCACCGGCTGATGCTACCACTTTTTCATGAATTGAGTCTTCGGACCAATTGAAAAACTGTCGATGATACAGCCTAAGCTGTCGGTCAGGATACCACCCACCGTGCAGAATCCAACGCCCCAAATGAAAAGACTTTCTCGGCAACAAATGGGCCGTTTGCGGATTAAGCTCAGCAAATCTTTTTTGAATTTCTAAAGCCAGCTCAGGACTCAGGGCCTCATCGGCATCTAAGTTTAAAATCCAATCGTGCTTGGCCAATGCCGTGACTTTGCGTTTTTGCAAACCATAACCAAGCCACGACTGCTCTTGAAAAACGAAATCTATTCCGAGCTCTTTGCTATTCTTTTGAGCAAGCTCGCGCGTGCGATCTTGACTGCCGCTATCCAAAATCACCACTTCTGACGCAAAAGGGACAGAATTGATACAGCGCTCAATATTTTTCTCTTCATTGAGAGTGATAATCACCAGACTCAGGGGAAGCTTTTGCATTCTTTAAGGTTCATAGATTGACTCGGACTTGTCAAATCGACTTCCCACTCCTAAGCTCTTTTTACTCATGTTTTTGCATGTGAGCACTTAAGCTCTCACGTGCGAGCATAAAAAGTAGGAGTTTGCTATGACCTTCAAATCAATCCGCCATTTATCCTCAACCGCTTTTTGCGCCGGCTTACTGCTTGGCTCAGCGGCTCAAGCCTTTTTTGAAACAGGAGAGAGCGCCGAAATCACCCCGACCGGTTTTTACAAAGTAGGCATTATGCCGCAAATCCGCCTTTCTGATGGCAGCGGCATGAATGTCGGTGGCTTCTTTGACTCAGGACTTACCGAAGACAAATCAGTCCGTGTGACTTTGGGTGCGGGCGAAACTGACTTTTACACTGGCGGCTCGTTCAAATGGGTGCCGGTTCCGGATTACAAAAATCAACCAGCGATTGGCGCCAAACTCGAAGCCATCTATGCAAGGAAGAGTTCAGACTCTTTGGTGAGCTTTCGCGTGCAGCCATTGCTCTCAAAAAAGTTTGATACCGATCAGGGTCTTTTTACTCCGTACGCAGGATTTCCGATCAGCATTACCACTTGGCGCTCGAACACCGACACGCAAGTCAATCTCGTGGGTGGTACCGAGTTCTCAACTCCGCAGTACAAAAACATGGAGTTCGGGGCTGAGCTTGGAATCAACGGCAACAAGTCCTTTACATACATCTCAGGTTATATCACAGTTTTGCTTGACGAAAAAACAGGCTACAAAAAGAAGTAGGAATTTATATGTTCGGATTCTTCAAGGATGATGGTTCGGCGGCGGATCTATATATCGACTTAGGCACTGCCAATACTCTGATCGCGGCTCGCGGCAAAGGTGTACTTGTCAATGAACCTACAATTATTGCGTACAGCGAAGTGAGCCCGGGCAAACGTCGTATTTTAGCTGTTGGTAATGAGGCCAAAGAAAAAGTTGCTAACACTCCTGGCAATATTTTAAGTCAACGCCCTCTGAAAGATGGCGTCATCGACGACTTCGACACCACTGAAACTATGCTTGGCTATTTTATGAGCCGTCCGGGACTTAAATCTTTTATGTCTAAACCCCGCGTGATCATCTCTTTGCCTTTTGGTGTCACCGAAGTTGAAAAACGCGCAGTGGTCGAGGCCGGAAAATCCGCAGGCGCAAAAGAAGTTTTCTTGATCGATGAACCGATGGCTGCTGCTATCGGAGCAGGCCTTCCGATCAAAGAGGCCAAAGGCAGCATGATAGTCGATATCGGCGGCGGAACCACGGAAGTTGCTGTGATTGCATTA
>CANCBY010000184.1 GCA_947374445.1 Pseudobdellovibrionaceae bacterium | reverse complement strand
CAATGAATCGAGATCGCCCGAATAAAGCGCGTTGTTTTCTGTGCGTGCGCCGTTACTGTTTTTTGCAATGTAATTCACATTTACGGCCACCGTGCGCGGCCACGTGTTGACGTTTTTTGCTCCAGCCAATTCATCCATCATTCCCAAGTTTTCAAGATGATAATAAATCGTCAGAAGCTGAAGACTCAGCTCATCGGTCGCGATGTAAACTCCGGCAGCATTTTTAACTGTCCGAATTTTTGGAGCATAACCTTGAAGTTTGCTATCGACCTGACTGGGTGAAATCAAAAACCGAGCGGCCCAACCCTTGAGTTCTACCAAGTCATCCACGCTCAAGAGATCCACCACCTGAAACTGGTAAGTTCCATCGGTCAGCAAAGGGATCTTGATCTGAACCGGCCCAGTGGGAGCATCCTGCTTTTTACCGACACAGGCGGCAGTCATCAGAGTGAGGCAGAGCGCAAAACTAAGTCTAAAAAGCGAGCGGAATGGATTTGGATGCATGGCGTTAAGTTCTAGCTGGGGCGCGGGTTTTTTTCAATAGACAGAACTTCGACAGGGCTCTATTTTCGGCCCACTGTTTTCAGGCTCAAATCCATCGCGTTTAAAGCCTTCAAAGTCCGATTAGGAGTCCCATGAATCCGCAAAACCATGAACTGCTTACAAAAGGGTTGAACCCTCCGCAAAAGGCGGCGGTCGAAACTCTCCAGGGACCTCTTCTGATTTTGGCAGGAGCAGGCTCAGGCAAGACTCGGGTTTTGACTCATCGGATGGCGCATTTAATTGCGGCGGGTGAGGCTCCGCCGGATGGAGTTTTGGCTGTGACCTTTACTAACAAGGCCGCCAAAGAAATGGAGTCACGGATTTTTAAGATCTTGATGGATCTTGGCTTCTCGTTGCGCGAGCCGCTTTGGGTGAGCACATTTCATAGCTTTTGCACGCGGGTTCTTCGTCAGCACATCACGCTCTTGGATTACAAACCCTACTTTGGAATTTACGACGATTCTGATCAGCTGTCGCTCTTAAAGAAGTGCCTGACGGCGCTAAATATCAACGATAAACTTCACCCAGCAAAGGCGTTTCGGGGCCGCATCAATAATGCCAAAATGCTGGCGCTGTCTCCGCAAGACATTGAAAAATCAAACAAGCTCTACATGGACAAGATGAGCCTCGATGTCTATCGCATGTACGAAGAAGAAATGAAGCGCGCCAACTCTTTGGATTTTGGCGACTTGCTGATGAAAGTTTACGAACTCTTCCGGATGTACCCGGATGTGCTCGAGGCTTATCAGCAAAAATTCAAATACGTGATGGTCGATGAGTACCAAGACACTAATCACATTCAATATCTGATCGTACAGCTTTTAGCCCAAGGTCATCGCAATCTTTGCGTGGTTGGTGACGAGGATCAATCGATTTACTCTTGGCGGGGCGCTGATATTAAAAATATTCTCGATTTTGAAAAAGATTTTCCAGAAGCCAAAGTAATCAAGCTCGAAGAAAACTACCGCTCGTCAAAAAATATTGTGACCGCTGCAACAAGCGTGATCAAAAACAATTCTGAGCGCAAAGACAAAACTCTTTTTACATCGAACTCCGAGGGCGATCCGATCCGCATTCGCGAGGAGCGCACCGAGTACGATGAAGCTCGCTACGTGATCAAGCAAATCTCTGCGATGATGGCCGGCGGAGAGGGCTCGTACTCTGATTATGCGATTTTTTACCGCACCAATGCTCAGTCTCGTGTGCTTGAAGAACAGCTGCGTGCGAATGCGATTCCCTATAAAATCATTGGCGGCGTTCGATTCTATGAGCGCATGGAAGTCAAAGATGTGCTGGGCTACCTCAAGCTCTCGATCAACCCGTCAGATGATGTGGCTTTTAAGCGCGTGATCAATACACCGGCGAGAGGCATCGGCAAAACAACAGTTGAAAAAATTGAAGAGATCTCGATCGCTGAAAAGATAACTCTCCTGCAAGCTGCCAGCAAAGCTTGCGACACCCGCGTGTTCAATGCCGGCACCACCAGCAAAGTGCGCAATTTTTTAATTTTGATGTCTGATTTGCAAGAGCAAGTTCATCAGTACAATCTGCTCGATTTTTACGGCATCGTGCTCGACAAGACCGAGTACGCGGCAAAACTAAAGCTCGAAGAGTCTGTCGAAGCCGAAGCAAGATTGCAGAACTTAGATGAACTCGGCAACGCTATCACTCAGTTTATGAAAGAGCGCACCGACGCCAGTCTGCAAAACTTTCTCGAAGAAATGGCGTTAGTCTCTGACATAGATTCAATGGATGACGAGATGAATTCAGTCACGCTTATGACCCTGCACGTGTCGAAGGGGCTAGAGTTCCCTTACGTTTTTGTTGTGGGACTTGAAGAGGGCTTGTTCCCAAGTGGCATGGGCGAAAGCGAAGACGAATCTGAAATTGAAGAAGAGCGGCGCCTGGCTTACGTGGGCATGACTCGCGCTCGCGAAAAATTATTTTTAACTTATGCCAGATCCCGAAAAGTCTGGGGACAAGAGCAGTTCAATCCGCCTTCAAGGTTTTTAAAAGAAATCCCGGCTGAGCTAACAACTTTTACGACTTCATTTGAAACTCCCAAATTTGTTTCAAGAATGGCCGGCGCTGGCAGCGCAATCTCTGCAATGCCGTCATTTCGTTCAAAAAAATCTTCGGACTACGACGACGATTCGCAAGAGTTTCCAGATTATGAAATGTCAGACAGCACTAGCGGTGCCGGATCGGGCTATCAAAAAGGGCAGCGCGTGCGCCACCCGACCTTTGGCGTGGGCTCGGTATTTCAAACCGAAGGGCTTGGCGATCAGCAAAAGGTCAGTGTGCTCTTTGCAGACCAGACGATCAAAAAATTTGTTGTTAAGTTTGCCAGGCTGGAGCGTCTCTAGACTGTCCTCTAGACCTCACAAATCTTGCAGCCGCTGAGGCCTCACTTTACTCTTGTAGAGATGATAAAGTCGCTGCAACAAATGATTGAAACCACCTCTGAAATCGTGCTCGATAAAAAGCCCGAGATCGAGCTCGCAGTCACCTGCCTACTTGCAGGCGGCCATCTGTTAATTGAAGACGTTCCAGGAGTAGGCAAAACCACTCTGGTGCAAACACTAGGGCGGCTGTCAGGCCTTGCCACCACACGCATTCAGTTCACCGTGGATCTTTTGCCTGCGGATATTTTGGGTGGTCAGATCTATAATTCGAAAGAACAAAAGTTTCAGTTTCATCCGGGGCCTCTGTTTAACCAGATGATACTTGCGGATGAGCTCAACCGCGCAAGCCCTCGAACGCAAGGCGCACTTTTACAAGCCATGGAAGAAGGCAATGTTTCAATCGACGGAACCACTCATCAACTGCCAACACCCTTCTTTGTGATTGCCACACAAAATCCTCATCAACAAACAGGGACTTTTCCGCTACCAGAAAGTCAGCTCGATCGCTTTTTGATGAGCTTGGAATTAAACTATGCCTCAAGCAAGACTGAGATCGCGCTGTTTCAAAAAGCAGATCCGCGAGATCGAATGATGGGCCTGAAGCCCATGCTCAATCCTTCAGACTTCATTCAATTCAGAGAAAAAATCAGTGCCATCAAGGTTTCAGAGATGGTTGCAAAGTATGTCAGTGGCCTTCTTGAAAATTCGCGACATCGACAACAAAAATCAAATCAAGAGTCATTGCCCATTTCTACTCGCGGCGGACTTAGCCTGGTGCGAGCTGCGAAGGCTTGGGCTTTTTTGCAGGGCCGCGATTACCTGATGCCCGAAGATATTCAAAAAGTTTTAGTCCCGGTATTTGGACACCGCATGGGAGGACAACATGGCCTTAAAAAAGGCCGCGACTGGGCTGTTGAGCTTCAGCGAGAAACTGCGGTCGCGATTTAAAAAAATTCAAAAAAAACGCGACCGCCCCTACATCGTGCCCACGGTGTTCGGCTTGATTTTTGGTCTCGTAGTTCTTTTGCTTCTCATGATGGCGATGGGATCTGCCAACAACGTTCTGTATTTATTTGTTTTCTTTTTAGCTTCGGTTTCTATCTCCGCCATGGTTATCACCAATGACAATCTGCAAAGAGTTCGCCTTGAACAGATCACAGGAGCTGGTGCTATTTTTGCGCAAGAGAGTGCGACGTTTTCAGTCTTACTTAAAAACCAAGATTCAAAGTCGGGATACTTTGTCGAAGTCAAAGTTGGTGCTCACCAAAGTCAAATTGAAGAAGTGCCAGCTCGGCAAGACAGAATTGTCTTGGTCCGCGGCGGCTCATTTGACCGGGGCTATCAAAAAATTCCAAAAGCTCAAATCGCAACGACGTTTCCTTTCGGCATGCTTCGGAGCTGGAAGATCTATCGGAACAAAAATACATTTCTAGTCTACCCTGCCCGCAAAGGAGCCTTGCCCTTTCCGCTCAGTAGCGAAAACTCTGACTCTCTCGGTGAAGTCGGACTATTTCGTGACTTGCGTGAATATCAAACCACTGACTCTCCACGAAGGATCGATTGGCGGGCATCGTTAAAGCATGACAAAATGCTCATCAAAAATTTTGAATCTTTAGCTGAAAAATCACATGCTTTTAACTGGCAGCAAAGCCAACCCGCAGGATCCTTTGAAGACAGAGTCAGCCAACTTGCACAGTGGGTGGATCAAGCAGAAAAACTAGGACTCCAGTACTCGCTTGAAGTTGGCTCTTTAAAAACCGAAACCAAAAGAGGCAGCTCTCAGTATCATCTCTGCATGGAGCACCTCGCAAGGCTTCAGCCTGATCTCAGTCTTTCAGCGGAGGCCGGATGAGTCTGCTATTTTTTGGCAACACCCCACTTGCAGTGGCATTAACGTTAGCAATTCTAATTATGATTCCGGATTCGCCTCCGTGGATCATTGCCTTTGCACTAGGTATAATTGCTTTCAAATTTGTTTCAGAAAAATATCAGGTCAAACCCCTCTCTCGAAAGATCACTGGAGCCCTATCATTTTTGCTTTTGGTTCAAGTCCTTGTTCAGTACCGAAGTCTTTTTGTTCAAGAGGCATCGACCACACTCTTGATCGGCCTCACGGCGCTTAAAATAATGGACTACAAAGAAGAAAGAGATCTTCGCTTTTTATTTTTACTCGGTTTTATTTTGGTCTCACTTAAGCCCTTGTACAA
>CANCBY010000183.1 GCA_947374445.1 Pseudobdellovibrionaceae bacterium | reverse complement strand
CGTGAGCCAAACTCCCCCCGCTGATACCCACCCACAACAAAAGCTTTTGTTGCGCTTGGAGCCTTGGCATTGAGCCCCGTTGAATTACCAGGTGGCTCATCCGTATCAAAGTGCACAATCAAAACCAAATCGGGCTGAAACGCATTGATCGCATCCGCTCGCGCCCAAAGATCTGCTCGCTTAATAAAGTAATCATCCCGCGACGAGTTCGAAAAAAGCTTTTGCCGTGCCGAACTTCTATCAAAAGCCTGATAAAGACTTGGGCCTACACCGCTCGAAGAAAGCAGGCTCTGAAACCAAGGAAGATGAATGCTGTCTCTCAGTTCATTCAGAGCAAAGGGCTTGAGATCAAAACTCGAATATTCAAGAGCTGTAATTGGAGCAAAGCCCTCATGCGTGAGCATAACTTCTGCACCCAAACGCTGAAGCTCGGCCCGCAACAAGATACAAGTCTGAAGCGCGATCACTCCTTCGCTCACGATACGACCACTTCGATCACGAACAAATTTGCCGGTGAGCTCATCCCAAAACTTACCGCCCATGTGGCCAGGGTCCAAAGCCACACGCAGACCCTTGAGTGGAAGTGCGGGATCAGCGCCTATAGTTCTTCCATTCGGAAAACTTAGCGGAGCCACCGATTCATTCGCAGGTGCCAGCTGAAAGTTAGCAACAAGAGGAGCCTTTACATCGACCAAAGACTTTGAATCGAAATCTAAAAATGTTGTGAGCTCTTGCGCGGATAAGTTCGAAAATTTTGAAAAGATTTTTAAAGGATCTAAGAACGGCAACACATTCTGAATTTTCTGAGAGCTTTGAGTTGAAAACAAATTTTCCAGATATGGAGCCGATTCAGCCTCGGCAGGAACACCGTAATAATTTAAAACAGCTTGGGTTCGCAGATACACTTCTGCAGCAGACAAATTGCCATTGGATTGAATACTATAAGTTGATGACTCGCCAATTCGCTCGTCTTTTTTGGAGCTTTTGGCATGGCTTATAGAGCTAAAACATATCAATACAAACAATAGGCTTATTACTTTTTGTGCTGTCATTTTTTCAACATAGTCTGAGGCTCAGAAAAGATTCAACTTTAAAGGCAAGACTCTAAGTGCCAACTCCAAAAAATTAACCTGAAATTGTCTCTCAGGGCGCAAATTGGTGCCATTATGATGGCTAAAAACTGTGGAAGTTTCGTTCAACTCTGAATTTTTTTCATATGCGACAAGCTCATGTCTGAGCTAAATGCCTGCGACAGCAAACCTGAATGGCATAGAGACCAATAGAGATCAACTGTCCACTTGGTACACACTTTGTAATGTCTGAGAGGCAAAGAGGCCTCTAAAGACTTGTGCTCGAACCTCTCGGCATATCTTTAGACAGCTTACTTCTTATAGGGGTTTGGGTTTTATGAAAAACGAAGCACTTAGACTATTTCTCGCGGTCGCAGCGTTGATAATCACAGCTATGATCACAAATACTTCAGGCTCGCTGGGCGAACTACCGGCAGCACAAAGAGCTATTGCTGGTCAGTCCTCTGAGCTGAACCTCTCACAAACAACCGAAGCTTCACAAAACAAAGAGCACAGTAATTCAGTCGACAAAAAAACAAACAATAAAAAGTTAAAAAAGACGGCCGCTGTTAAAACTGTACACAAAGCAAGTCGCAGTTTTGCATTCTTTTTTCGTCGTTAATCTCTGTTAGCTTAAGCCTGGCAAATTTCTAAAAATGATTTTGCGTCTAATGAAGCTCCACCGACGAGGAAGCCGTTGACGTTCTTGATCTGAATCAGCGCCTTGGCATTATCTGGTTTTACACTGCCACCATAGAGAATAGGTGTTTCAACCGAATACCCTTTGGCCGTTAGTTCAGCCCGCACCTGCGCATGAGCTTCTTGAACTTGCTCGAGGCTTGCAACTTTGCCTGTGCCGATGGCCCATACTGGCTCATAAGCAATAGCAAATGGCTGATTGGCGTTGGCTTGTGCAAGTCCCAAACTTAATTGTTTTTGAATCACATTGAGAGTTTTACCAGATTCGCGCTCTTCGAGTGTCTCACCGATGCAAAGCATGGGTTTTAAACCTAGCTTTTGCACATATGCAAATTTCTTTGCGATCAACTCATCAGACTCTGCAAATAGCTTTCGCCTTTCAGAGTGGCCCAACAAAATCCAAGTTCCACCAATGGTTTTTACGGTTTGAGCTGAAGTCTCGCCAGTAAAAGCTCCTTCAGATTCAAAGTAAGAGTTTTGTGCTCCGACCTGAACCTTGAAGCCTTTTGTGGACTGCACAGCAGCCTCTAGATTGACTGCTGGCGGAAAAAACAAAATTTCAGTTTGAGTGTCAGAGTTGAGAATTTTTGATGCGGGTTCTAAAAATTTTCCGAAAAAATCTCGAGTTTCTGAAGGCGTTTTATAAAGCTTCCAGTTGGCTGCAAAAAATTTCATTTTAGATCCCTCTCACTGAGCCAAAAATGGCCCTCAACAAAAATTCTAAAGCTTCGCCTCAACTGACGGACGACGATTGCGTAAAATTTCAAGGCCAGGAAGCTTATCGCCTTGAAGATACTCAAGACTTGCGCCCCCACCCGTCGAGATGTGTGTCATCTGAGATGCATAGCCTGAGGCCTCCGCCGCCGCTGCAGAATCCCCACCACCCACAATGCGCATAGGAGCTTTGCTCTCTGCCATGGCTTTAGCGATCCCAAAAGTCCCTTTTGAAAAAACTTCGGTTTCAAATACACCCATCGGGCCATTCCAAAAAATAGTTTTAGCGCCGCGGATTGCGGCTTCACATGCTCCCAAAGATTTAGGGCCGATGTCGACACCCATCATATTGTCGGCGATCGCTTGCTGTGTGCAGAGCTCACCACGACCTGATTTGAAGTCAGCGGTCACGATGTGATCTTGAGGTAAAATCAAAGATTTATGTCTTGCCTCAATCCGCGCCATCATCTCTTTGGCGTAGGCAACTTTGTCAGCCTCAACCAAAGATTTTCCGACGGGCACGCCACGGGCTTTTAAAAAAGTATAAGCCATCGCGCCACCGATGATGAATGTGTCGACTACATCGATCAACTTTTCGATCACGCCGATCTTGTCAGAAACTTTTGAGCCACCTAAGATTGCCAAGTAAGGGCGAGCTGGGTTTTCAAGGAGCTGATCGAGAATTTGGATCTCTTTCTCAATCAAAAAGCCAATGCCCTTTTCTTTCATCATTCGAGGCAAGGCCTCGATGCTGGCGTGAGCACGGTGAGAAGCCCCAAAAGCGTCGTTGATATAAATCTGACAGTAGCTCGCAAGGATTGATGCAAACTCATCTGAGTTTTTTGTCTCGCCTGGCTCAAAACGTAAGTTTTCGAGCAAGATGATTTGGTTTTTCTTTAATCCCGCCAAAAGAGCTTTGGCCGCATTTGATTTAGGCTCTTCAACTAGAAGAACTTCCATGCCCAAAAGTTCAGACAGTCTTTGCGCGACAGGCTCTAACGAGAACTGAATGTCGTCTTTAGTTTTAGGCCGGCCTAAGTGCGAAGCAAGTACGAGCTTGGCGCCACGGTCCACTGCGTACTTGATCGTAGGCAAGCTTGCTGTGATACGAGTCTCATCGGTGATTTTACCGCCATCAATAGGAACATTGAGGTCCAAGCGCAAAAATACAACTTTGTCAGTCAGTTCAAATTCGCGGATCGTTTTGATATATTTAAGGCCTGGACTTGTACTCATAAACTATAAACCTTTTTCTGCCATGTAAAGAGCGAGATCGACCATGCGGTTTGAAAAACCAGTTTCATTGTCGTACCAAGACATCACTTTGACCATTCTTGGTCCCACCATCATTGTTGAATCCAAATCAATGATCGAGCTGTGCTTGTTGCCATTGAAATCAATCGAAACCAAAAGTTTATCTTCAACAGCTAGCACACCTTTAAGTCCGCCTTGAGCGGCCGCAATCAAAGCCTGATTGATTGATTCAACAGTGGCGTCTTTTTTAAGATTGGCTGTCAAATCCACCAAAGACACATTGGGAGTTGGAACACGAATTGAAGTTCCATCCAATTTGCCTTTCATCTCTGGCATCACAAGACCAATCGCTTTCGCAGCACCTGTCGAAGTTGGAATCATGCTCACAGCTGCAGATCGAGCGCGGCGCAAATCGTTATGAGGAGCATCCAAAATGCGCTGATCGTTGGTGTAGGAGTGAATTGTTGTCATCATTCCGTGTTCAATGCCGAAAGTCTCATTGAGAACTTTTACAATAGGAGCCAAGCAGTTTGTCGTACAAGAAGCATTACTGATGACGAAGTCTTTGGCTGGATCGTAAGTTTGATGGTTCAAACCGTAAACGATAGTTTTATCCACTCCATCAGCTGGAGCAGAAACAAGCACGCGCTTAGCTCCGCCTTTGATATGAGTCATGAAGTCTTCTTTTTTCTTGAAGGCCCCTGTGCACTCCAAAACCACATCGACTCCCCAGTCTTTCCAAGGAATCTCTGCGGGGTTTCGTGAAGCAGATATAGGAATTTTTTTACCGTTCACGGTGATGCTCTTATCACCATGAGAAACATCGGCAGCAAATTGACCATGAGAAGAATCGTATTTTAAAAGGTGAGCTGCACCTTCGACACTGTCTAGATTATTGATCCCGACAATATCAAATTTATCAAAACCCGCGCGAAACAAAACGCGACCAATGCGACCAAAGCCATTAATACCAACACGAAGTTTTGCCATATCCAAAGTCTCCCGTATTTAAAGTTTAGCAATTGAGATCAATGCCGCGAATCTCTTCTGTTTTTATCAGAATGTCACCGTTTTTTGAGAGGCTAAAGGCAGCAATCTACCAGATGATTTTTTTGAACAGATTTTTAGCGTTTTGATTGGTGCACTCAGAGAGCTTTTCTTCAGAAATGCCCTTCAATTCAGCAACCAACTTGGCCGTGTGGACAACAAAGGCCGGAGTGTTTTTTTGACCACGCAAGGGCGTGGGTGCCAAAAAGGGCGAGTCGGTCTCAACATGAAAGCGATCCAGAGGCACCATCCGGCAAACCTGCCGCAAAGGTTCGGCATTCTTGAAGGTCACAACGCCACTAAACGAAATATTGTATCCCAAGTCCAAACACTGCCGAGCCAGCCACTCAGAACTCGTAAAGCAATGAATCACGCCTGTGACTTGGCCTTTGAACTCTCGCAAAATTTCTGCGGTGTCCTCTTCTGCATCACGTGTGTGAATCTGCAC